>JBIJDI010000037.1:0-12562 GCA_044344235.1 Sulfuritalea sp.
GTGTGTGCCGGCAGGCGCCAGCGGCAGGCCGAATTCGAAGCGCGGGTCCTTGAGCCAGGCACGCAACTGCCGCACGGCTTCCTTTGCCAGCGGCGTCTTCGGCGCGATCTCGGTTCGTGGTTCCAGGTACTCGATGGCGGTGATCTCGTCATCGTTGCAGCAGACGCCGATGGAAAAGCCATGCGCGGACAGGACGGCGGAGTAGAGCTTCATGATGGACACTCCCGTAGTTCGATCACAGCGTTATTGTCGATCCCCGGCAGATGATCCGCAAGCGGTTGGCAACGGCCCGCCACACATATTTCGTAGCCGCTGGTGTAGGGCGAATGGGTCAGGCGCAGTGTCTTCTGCGGCGGCACCGCCGGCCGGTAATGCCAGACGCCGTTTTTCAGCACGCTGCCGACCGGCGGTTCCATGCCGGCGCCGCTGCCGCGGATGCGCGCTTCCTTGAGAACGAGCGTTTTGCCTTCGATGCGCCAGTCTTCTTCCCAGCGGATTTTTTCTATCGAGTGAATCCAGCTCAGGGTGAAGCTCTCGACGGCGAGCACGACGCTGACCGCGCCCGCCGCGAGGCAGAGCATCAGGCGTCGGAGTCGGCGCTGGCAGGACGGCGCGCCGCAGCTTGCCGGCTGCGCAGCAGATGCCAGACGACAAAGACTGCGCTCATGCCGAAGCCGATCTCGTCGGTGAGCGGGATCGCCGCGACCAGCAGGAAAGCCGCCGCCGCCGCGAAGATGCGCTCAAACATGTTGAGCGAGGCGAACATGAAGCCGATGGCCGCCGCGCCCCACAGCATGATCGACACCACCGCCTTGAACACGATGTAGGCGACGGCGGCAAAGGTCCAGTCGCCCTGCAGCATCAGCGCCGGCGTATATACGGCCATGTAGGGGATGACGAAGCCGGCAATCGCAATTTGCACCGCCTTGATGCCGATCTTCATCGCCGATTCCTTGGCGATCGAGGCCGCGGCGAAGGCGGCCAGCGCCACCGGCGGCGTCAGGTCGGCCATGATGCCGAAGTAGAAGACGAACATGTGGCTGACGATCAGCGGTACGCCGAGCTTGAGCAGGGCCGGCGCGGCGATGGAACTGGTGATGATGTAGTTGGGGATGGTCGGGATGCCCATGCCCAGCACCAGGCAGACCAGCATCGTCAGCACCAGCGAGAGGAACAGGCTCTTCTCGCCGACGCTTAGGATGTAGCCGGCGAAGCTGGATGCTGCGCCGGTCAGCGTCAGCACGCCGATGATGACGCCGACGATGGCGCAGGCCACGCCCACCGGCAGCGCCTGGCGCGCGCCGTCGACCAGGCTCATCTTGAGCAGGTGCAGGGTCTTCATGCCGCCCTTGAGCGCGAAGGTTTGTGCCACCAGTGCGGCGATCAGCGCCAGCAGCGGGTAGATGCCCCAGGTTTCCATGTTCTTTACGAACACCGCGGCGGTAAGTCCCAGCGCAAACCAGAACACGTAGCGGAAGGCGGTGCTGGAAACGCGCGCGGCGATCGCGGCGCCGAGGATCAGCACGGCGGTTAGCACCAGGCCGATCATGCCGGCGAACATCGGCGTGAAGCCGTTGAACAGGGTCCACACCAGCACGATCAGCGGCAGCAGCAGATACCAGTTGTCGCGCATGGCGTGCCAGGGGTTCGGGCACTGGTCTTTGGGCAAGCCGGTGAGGTTCTTGCGCCCGGCTTCCAGATGCACCATCCAGAAGGCAGTGAGGTAATACAGGATGGCCGGGATCGCCGCCGCCTGGACGATGTCGGCGTAAGGCACGTTGATGTTTTCGGCCATGATGAAGGCCACGGCGCCCATCACCGGCGGCATGATCTGGCCGCCCATCGACGAGGTGGCTTCCACCGCGCCGGCGAAGACGCCGGAGTAGCCGAACTTCTTCATCAGCGGAATCGTGAATTGCCCGGTGGTCAGCACGTTGGCCACACCCGAGCCGGAGATCGTGCCCATCAGGCCCGAGGAGATCACCGCCACCTTGGCCGGCCCGCCCTTGCTGTGGCCGACGAAACCCAGCGCGATCGAATTGAACAGGTTGATCATGCCGGCGTGTTCGAGGAAGGAGCCGAACAGGATGAAGAGGAATATGTAAGTGGCCGAGACCAGGGTCGGGATGCCGAAGATGCCTTCGGTGCCCAGCGCCAGCTGGTTGATGATCTGGTCGAAGCCGTACTCGCGATGACCGAGGCTGCCCGGCAGCAGATGGCCGAACATCCCGTAGAGCAGGAAGGTGCCGCAGACGATGGGCAGCGCGAGGCCGAGGATGCGTCGTGCCGCCTCGAAACACATGATGACCAGGGCGGTGCCGACGAACAGGTCGACATTGCTGGGGTCGCCCGAGCGTTGGATCAGCTCGCCCTCGAACACCCAATGGTAGGTCGACAGCGCCATCGCGCCGAAGGCCAGCATCGCATCGCCGGGGCTGACTTTCGAAAGCCGGCCGGAGCTCTTGAAGGCCGGGTAGAGGATGAAGGTGATGCACAGCAGGAAGCCGACGTGCAGGCTGCGGATTACCAGGCTGGACAGCGGATGGAAGGCGGCGACGATCAGCTGGTAGGTGGAAAAGCTCAGGGCCAGCCCGGTGAGAACCGCAAGCCAGCCGCCTCCGAGCCGGCGTTGCACGCCGTGCTCGGAGAACTCTTCCTGGCCGTGATCGGGGGCGACGCTGTGCGTGGTCACGAAAACCGCGCCTTACTTGATCAGCCCGATTTCCCTGTAGTACCTCTCGGCGCCCGGATGCAGCGGTGCCGGCGGTGCCTTGGCCGCATTCTCCCGGGTGATGGCCTTGGCCGCGGCGTGCGCGGCTTGCAGCTCCGGCAGGTGCTCGAAGATCGCCTTGGTCATCTTGTAGGCGGCATCGGTCGACACGCCTTCGTGGCTGACGAGGAAGTTCTGGATCGCCACGGTGGCCACGGCGTCGGTCTGGCCGTTGTAGGTGTTGGCAGGCACGGTGCCGGCCTGGTAGGCGGCTTCGCCGATCTTCGCCACCACGTCGGCGGGCACCGGCACGATGACGATCTTGACCGACGTGGCGAGATCGCGGATGGCGGCGACGCCGAGGCCGGCCGAGATCAGCGTGGCGTCGAGCTGGCGGTTCTTCATCAGTTCCACCGACTCGCCGAAGGGCAGGTACTCGACCTTGGCGAAATCCTTGTAGCTCATGCCTGCGCCACGGAAGATATCGCGTGCATTGAGCTCGGTGCCGGATTTCGGCGCGCCGACCGCGACGCGCTTGCCCTTGAGGTCGGCCAGGGTCTTGATGCCGGAATCGGCATTGGCGACGATCTGGATGTAGTTGGGATAGATCGCGGCAATGGTGCGCAATTTTTTCAGCGGCGTCTTGAAGCCGGCTTCCTCGTTGCCCTTCCAGGCTTCGTTGAGCGCATCACCCAGCGTGAAGGCGATCTCGCCGCGCCCCGCTTGCAACAGGTTGAGGTTTTCCGCGCTGGCCTTGGTCACCTGCGCCGAGGTCTTGGATCCGGGCATGGCCTTGCCATAGACCTGCGACAGGGCGACGCCCATCGGGTAATACACGCCCGAGGTGCCGCCGGTGAGGACGGTGACGAATTCCTGAGCCTGAGCCGTGGCGGCGATGGCCAGTGCCGCCGCAGCGACAAGCAGTGTGCGAACTTTCTTCATGGGTGACTCCTCCGGGGTATTGGGCTATTGTGGAATGAAGCTTACAACACTCCGGCCTCTCGAGTCGGATCGGGAATTGCTGGGCTCGATGTTTGTATCGCTTTGGCGCGTTCAAATAGCCGGACGGAAGTGAGTGACGCCGCAAAATTGCAGTCGACAGACTAGTGCACGGGCTCTGACAATCGGCGGTGCTTCGTGACAGAATCAACACCAGAGAAATTTATGCAGGTAAGCACATGAAACTCCCCAGACTGCAAGACCTTGCCGGCGACTTTTGGGGAGGCTTCGCCGCCATGCTGGTGGCGTTGCCTTCCGCTATCGCCTTCGGCGTCACCATCTATGCGTCCCTCGGTGGCTCTTATGCCGCGTACGGGGCGCTGGCCGGGATTCTCGGCGCGACGGCAATGGGGTTGGTCGCGTCGTCGATGGGCGGCACCAACCGGCTCATCTCGGCTCCCTGCGCGCCTGCGGCGGCAGTGCTGACCGCATTCGCGATCGAACGCATCCAGCACGGCGCGGATCCTGCCGCGGTAGCGGTGCTGCTGGCGGCGCTAGGGCTGGCGGCGGGTGTGCTGCAGGTGATATTCGGCGGCATCGGCCTCGGCCGGCTGATCAAGTACATGCCGTATCCGGTAGTCAGCGGCTATCTCTCCGGCGTCGGCCTTTACATCATCTCCGGGCAGGTGCCGAAATTTCTCGGCGCGCCCGCCGGCACCCACCTCGGGCATGCCCTCGCCCACCCGGCGCTGTGGGTCTGGCAGGGCATGGTGGTTGGCGCGGCGACCATATTCGCCATGCTGTTAGCGCCGCGCGTCACCCAGCGCGTACCGGCGGCGATCCTGGCGCTTTTGGCCGGTGTGTTGTGCTACTTCGGCCTGGCTTTCTTCGATGCGGCGCTGCTCGATCCGCGCAACCCGCTGGTGATCGGACCCCTGGGGGGATCTGGCGGCGGCGGCGGCTTTGTCGATGCCATGGCCGGGCGCTGGGCAGGCGTGGGCCATCTAGGCATGGCCGACTTCACGGTGTTGCTCATGCCGGCGCTGACCCTGGCGGTGCTGCTGTCGATCGACACGCTCAAGACCTGCGTCGTCCTCGATGCGCTGACCCGTTCGCGCCACGATTCGAACCGCGAACTGATCGGCCAGGGCCTGGGCAACATCACCTCGGCCGTCGTCGGCGGCATGCCGGGCGCCGGCACCATGGGCGCGACGCTGGTGAACATGTCGAGCGGCGCCCTGACCCGCTATTCTGGTTTCATCGAAGGCGTCCTCGCGCTGTTGGCTTTTCTGTTACTCGGCGCGATGATCTCCTGGGTGCCGGTACCTGCGCTGGCCGGCATCCTGATCGTGGTCGGCGCGCGCATGATCGACCGTCACAGCTTCACCTTCCTCAAGCAGCGCTCGACCATTCTCGATTTCGGCGTGATCGCCGCCGTGGTGGTCACGGCCCTGACGGTCAGCCTGATCGCCGCGTCGGGCGTCGGCATCGTGCTCGCCGTGGTGCTGTTCATCCGCGAACAGATCGGCGGTTCCATCATCCGCCGCAAGCTGCTCGGCAACGAGACCTTCTCCAAGCGCATCCGCACCCACGAGGAAATGGAAATCCTCACCGCCCACGGCAGTCGCGCCGCCATCATCGAATTGCAGGGCAGTCTGTTTTTCGGCACAGCGGACCAGCTCTATCGCAGCTTGGAGCATGACCTGAAGACGCGCGATTTCCTGATCCTCGACATGCGCCGCATTCAGACCGTGGATGTCACCGCGGCGCACCTGCTGGAGCAGGTCAAGGACATGCTGGCCGAGCGCCATGGCTTCCTGATCTTCAGCCAGATCCCGCCCAATCTGCCGTCGGGCCGCGACCTGCAGCAGTACTTCGACCAGGTCGGTCTGATTCGCGAGGACAGTCCGGTGCGCGTGTTCCCGGAACTGGATGATGCGCTGGAGTGGGTGGAGGATCGCATCATCCATGAAGCCGAGCTGTCGCGCGACGAGGAAATCGCGCTGGAACTGAATGAGGTGGAACTGTTTGCCGGACGCAAGGAGCAGACCCTTGCCGAACTTGAACAGTGCATGGAGAAGCGTCACTTGGCCGCCGGCGATACCATTTTTTCGCGCGGCGATGCGGGTGACGAACTGTTCCTGATCCGGCGCGGCGCGGTGCGCATCATGCTGCCGCTCTCCGATCGCATGTCGCATCATCTGGGCACCTTCGGCCGCGGCGCATTCTTTGGCGAAATGGCCTTCCTCGATGGCGAAGTGCGCTCGGCGAATGCCGTGGCTTTTGTCGATACCGAACTCTACGTGCTGTCGCGCCGCGCCTTCGACAAGTTCGCCGAAGACCACAAGAAACTGGGGCTGAAGCTCATGGAAGGAATCGCCAGCGTACTCGCCAGTCGGCTGCGCTATACCAACGCCGAGTTGCGCGTGCTGGAATCCTGAGCTGGACAAGCCGGGGATCTACGGAAGAAACCTTGGAGATGCGGCTTGTCTGCTTGAGACTGGTTGAATCCAAGTCAAATTTCAGCCATTCAGTGTTTGCGGACGACGGGGTTTTCTACCCAGGCGCAGTGCAACGGTTTATTAGCTTCCGAGTACCCGGTTCTTCCCGGCGCGTTTTGCCAGGTACATGGCCTGATCGGCGCGCTTGATGGCCTCTGCGCCAGTCTCTCCGGAGGCCATTTGGGCGACCCCCGCGCTGAACGTGATCAGGATTTTTTCTTCGCCTGTCATAAAAAAGGTCTTGGTCAGCATGCGCTGCAAACGTGTCATTGTCTGAATTCCCTGCTCGAGCGACGTGTCAGGCATCAGAATCACAAACTCTTCGCCGCCGTAGCGCGCCAGCGAGTCCACCGGGCGCATGCATTCGCGTGCGATCTTCGCCAGATGAACCAGCGCCGCATCGCCTGTTTCATGCCCCAGTCGGTCGTTCAGCATCTTGAAATTGTCAATATCGAGCAAAGCAACGCACAGTGGCGTGTCCTTGCGCCGCATGCCGGCAATCTCCCTGGTCAGCACTTCATTCAGCCCCTTGCGGTTCAGCGCATCGGTCAGCGGGTCATGGCGTGCCAGGGCACTTGCATGATCCAGTTCCGAATGCAGGTTGCCGATTTCCGCTTCCGTGGCCTGCACCTTCTCCTGCATGGTCTGTAGTCTGTCGTGCGCGCTTCGGACGTCTTTGGTCATGGCGCGGGTGGTGTCGACCAAGTCCTTCAGAAGCGGTGCCATGCCTTCTATCGTCTTGACCAGCTCGATCTGCCGGGCGCTTTCCTCGAGCCTGTCTCCGAACACGTTGCTGGATGCGTTCATCATTGCCAACTGCTCGACAAACGCCGCCAGCATCAAGCGCATCTCTTCCTGCGCTTCCAGCGAGCGGCCCTTGGCTTCGCTCTGCTTGGACATCACATTCCTGATCCGGCGCTCCACGTCGTCGAGGCGACGAAGTGTCAGCGGCGGTGTTGCAGCAACCAGCAGCGCATCAATCTGGCCTTTCAGCCACTTGTCTTCGAGGCTCAGTTCGCCGATATTCTCGATAATGAGGTGGAGCAGTTTGAGCAGCATCGTCTTGATCTCTGCCTGATCCTCGGCAGCGACCGCTACCAGACTGCTGAAACCGGCGAGCATGGCCTCGATGCCTGAAGCCTCTGTCGACGGATCGCGCAGGGCCTCCAGAAACGCCTTCACCTGCGCCAAAAAATGCTCGTTGTCATTGCCCAGGGCAGGCAGCATGTGCTCGATCACAAGCGCCAGATTCACAATGCATCGCGTGCTCATGACGGGCGCCATGGTCTCGCCTTTGATGGTGCCGGCAGTGGCGAATGCCACAAGCGCTTCCTGCACCTGGCGCCAGTCACGGCGCCCGATTGCAGAATCCAGTGACTGGAGCTGGATTTCCTGGTCTGGATTGTTGGCAGTCAGCGCCCGCGAGAGCTTTCGCAATGGCGCTTCCGGAAACCCGGCGACGTTGGGAAGGGCGGCAATTTCGTTGTAGCACGCCTGATAGTTAGCGGGTGTCGGCGCCAACTTGCGATCGTTCAACTGCTTTAGAGCTTCGCGCGCGATCTCCGGCGGTTGTTTCTTCTTGATCATCGCAATCCCAAATCAGTCATCGACGGTATCTCTATACGCCGCGTTCACGAGCGACTGAGGGTTGTACGAATCGTCTTATCTCGGCTATGGAGAAGATACTCGGCCGTCCGGCTATGGTCGCTCATCATTAAAGCTCTAAAGCAATGCTACTCCGGTCTTTTTGCTCCGGGTAATCTTCCGGCGACGTCGCAGCAACAGGGCCACCCAGACACGGGCCGCTCAAATCTCATTCCTACGTCATCGCCAATAACCGAATCGCTGCATTGCGGACCTGTGAGCCGCTGGTTGATTCGGATCGGTGAGGGTCCCGTTGAAATAGCACGTTTGTTGCCTGCGCGAACTCTCTGAAAATCGGGCGGTCGCGTCATATGACTCCCGCTGTCCGTAGCGCCGCGATCTCGTCCGCGCTGTGCCCGAGTTCCCGCAGCACGGCCTCGGTATCCTGCCCCAGCAGCGGTGGTGCGCGCCGATAGTCGATCGGCGTGGCGGAGAAGCGGATCGGGTTGGCTACTTGCGGCGCGCTGCCGCCCGCGGCGTGGGGCATCTCGACCTTCAGGCCACGATGCAGCACCTGCGGATCGGCGAATACGTCGGCCAGATCGTTGATCGGGCCGCAGGGCACGGCCGCATTTTCCAGCAGGGCGATCCATGCGGCGGTGGTCTTCATCACCGTGGCCTGGCGCAGCAGCGGCAGCAGTTCGCTACGGTGTTTGACCCGTGCCGAATTGGTGGCGAAGCGTTCGTCGGCAGCCCATTCGGCATGGCCGGCGATTTCGCAGAAGCGCGCGAACTGGCCGTCGTTACCGATGGCCAGGATCATGTCGCCGTCCGCCGTGGGAAAGTCCTGGTAGGGCACGATGTTGGGATGGCCGTTGCCCATGCGTCGCGGCGCATTGCCCGAGACCAGGTAGTTCATCGCCTGACTGGCGAGGCAGGCCACCTGCACGTCGAGCAGCGCGAGGTCGATATGTTGCCCTTGCCCGGTCTTCTCGCGATGCGCCAGTGCGCCCTGTATGGCGACCGTGGCGTAGAGGCCGGTGAGGATGTCGGTCAGCGCCACGCCGACTTTCTGCGGCCCCGCGCCTTCCTCGTCGTCGGCGCGGCCGGTGACACTCATCAGGCCGCCCATGCCCTGGATCAGGAAATCGTAGCCGGCGCGTGCGGCGTAGGGGCCGTCCTGGCCGAAGCCGGTGATCGAGCAATACACGAGCTTCGGGTTGATCGCGGACAGGCTCGCGTAGTCGAGGTCGTAGGCTTTGAGCCCACCGACCTTGAAGTTCTCCAGCACCACGTCGGATTGCGCGGCGAGCTCGCGCACGATGGCCTGCCCGGCCGGCTGCGTGATGTCGACAGTCAGTGAGCGCTTGTTGCGATTGGTGCACAGAAAATAGGCCGCGTCCGCGGTCGGCCGGCCCTCGCCATCGGCCAGCCACGGAGGCCCCCAGCCGCGCGTGTCGTCGCCGCCCTTGCCATCGTGATCGGGACGCTCGATCTTGATCACCTCGGCGCCGAGATCGCCCAGCAGTTGCGAAGCCCAGGGTCCCGCCAGCACGCGCGAGAGGTCGAGAACCGTGAGCCCGCTCAAGGGGCCGCTGGGAACCTCCATCAGGAAGCGGGCTTGCCCAGTAGATGTTCCTTGAGATCGTCCTGCGCGGGTTTGTCGCCGAGCCAGATCCTCAGCAGGGCGCGGTAGAAATCCTCACCCGAAATGTCGGCGCCCTTGGTCGCGCCGTTGAATGTGAGCCGCGTCCCGCTGTCCGGCAACCAGTCGAGATTCACCACCGATTTTTCCGGCGCGTTGCCGATGGCCAGCATGGTGCTGCGAAACTGGTCGATCTTCGGCTGCAGTGTTTTCAGCGCTGCCTCGTCGTGGTTGTTCTTCAAGGCCTCGATCAAGGCATCGACGAACTGTTCGGCGGTCAGGTCGCGCAGGGTGACGATGGCGATGCGCTTGGCGCCCTTGGCGTTGATCGCGTCGGCCGCGCTTGCCACCTTCTGCGGCAAGTAAAGTCCGATTGCATAGACCTTGAAAAAGGCCCGTTTGCGCATTCCGGCGCCGTTGATCACCGTGTCGCCAGCGCCGACTTTTGCCTTGTCGTCGAACTTCACGCCGGCCACTTCGAGCGCAGCAAAGGCCGGCAGGGTAAGCGCCAGCAACAGTAATGCAATCAGCTTGTTCATGGATGTATCTCCTTGGAGGTGGGGTGTCGTTCGCAATCATACCGCCACGGCGGGCATGCTATCGTTGCGCCATCGATCGGCGGGAGCATGTCATGCAAAGAAGCGTCTTGGGTGTTGGGGTATTTCTTGTCGCGGGCATGGTCCAGGCCGCCGAGCCGGTACGTGATGTCACGTCCACCGCGGCCGAGCGCGAAGCCGTGGCGGTGACCGTGTACAACGACGATCTGGCGCTGGTCAAGGAACGCCGCCGGGTCGATCTCGCGGCCGGCCTGACGCGCCTTTCCCTGCGCGAAGTCGCAGCGCAGATGCGCCCCGAAACCGCCCTGTTGCGTGCGGTGAGCGGACAGCCGCTGAGCCTGGTCGAGCAGAACTTCGATTTCGACTTGCTGACGCCGCAAAAGCTGCTGGAAAAATACGTCGGTCACGAGGTGACGGTGATCCGTCCGCATCCGACCAGCGACAGCGAGCGGCGCGAGCGCGCCACTGTATTGGCGGCGGGCCAGGGCACGGTGCTGAGGTTTTCCGATCGTATCGAAACCGGCGTACCGGGGCGCCTTGCTTTCGACAGCGTGCCAGCCAACCTGCGCGATCGGCCGACGCTCTCGATCCTGCTCGAGGCGGCCGGCGGCAAGCAGGCCGTCGAGCTGTCCTACCTCACCGGCGGCCTTTCATGGAAGGCCGACTACGTCGCCAACCTGTCCACCGACGGCAAGAGCCTCGACCTTAATGGCTGGGTGACGCTGACCAACGGCAGCGGCGCCGGTTTCGACAATGCGACCCTGCAACTGGTCGCTGGCACCGTCAATCGCGTGCGTCAGCCCGAGCCGCAACGCGCCTATGCGATGGCAGCTCCGGCACCGCGTGCCAAGGGCATGGAAGCGACGCAGGAAGCGCTGATGGATTACCACCTCTACAGTTTCGAGCGGCCCACCAGCATCGCCGACAACCAGACCAAGCAACTCGCCCTGCTCTCGGCCAGCGCCGTGCCGGTGCGCCGCGAATATCTGCTGGCAGGCAACGACTGGTACTACCGTGACCGCTACGCCCAGATCGGCCAGAAGCTGAAACCCGCCGTCTTCATCGAGTTCGAAAACAAGGGTGGTCAACTCGGCAAGCCGCTGCCGGGCGGCATCGTGCGGGTCTACGCAAGGGACAGCAAGGGCGCGGCGCAGTTCGTCGGCGAGGACCGCATTGCCCACACGCCGAAGAACGAAAAGCTGCAGCTCCGGCTGGGCGAGGCCTTCGACATCACCGCCGAGCGCAAGCAGACCAACTACCGGAAGATCGCCGACAACCTCAGCGAGTCCTCATGGCGCATCGAAGTGCGCAATGCCAAGGACGAAGCGGTGGTGGTCAAAGTGCAGGAACCCATGCCGGGCGACTGGGAGATGGTGCAGGAATCGCAGAAGCACACCAAGGAATCGGCGCGGGTAGCGTCGTGGAACGTGGCGATTCCGGCGGGTGGCACTACGTTGCTGGAGTATGCGGTACGCGTGAAGTGGTGAGTGGTGTGCGGGCTTGGTGAGACCGGCTATCCGGCCGCACTAGCTGGCGGGTTTGTGCCCATTGCCGACATGGCGACTGCTCCATAGCAGACGTTCAAAGCACTAGCTCAGGGGCGCGGTTTTTTGTCGAACTTCGATTGCTTGCCGACTTATCACTTCATCCCATTGGAAAATTCGCGACCCAGTTATAGCCTGCCAAGACTAATCCTGAACCAAGCCATAAGGCCATACCCGCTAGTGGCATCCACAATACTGAATGCAAAACGCCTGATGCTATGCGACCCAGGCGATATGCCAAGTTGTCAATGAGGGAATGTGAAATCGCCAATAACAGGCTTCCCAAGAGTAACGGCAACAACAAAGTAACTTCGAGCTTAGTTACTACTGCTTCGACATCCGCATTCCCGTGGGAAGGAACAAACCACGCAATCGCAAGTGTTGTAACTATTGCAATTGCAAATCCTGCGTTATGGTCGCGCCTACGTTCCAAGGAAGAATCAATCTCTGGAGCAAACTTTGCCTTAATGAAAAGAGACACTGCGATAGCAATTGCATAAGCAATCGCATAGAAGACAGCGAGTACGATTCCCATGCTGGCTAGTGTTGATTCAACGGACCCAAGAGTCCTGTTATTGATAATTGCATACCGTGCTGATTCGATGTTTAGTTTGAATTACGGTTAGTAGTATAGGTTTTTCCGCTTGAAAATATAGTCCGAATATCGACGCGGCGACGCTTGGGTTGATGTCTATTCGCATCGTACCATTACGCATATGGAATGCCCAAGTCGAACTTCCGCTTCGTGGCCGACTGGAGCCAACTCTGAAATCTGTTAAGAAGTAGCTCTTGCAGCAAATATATCGTTTTGATATACTTCGGCCATGCACATCATTTCACTAAAGATGCTGCGTGACTTTTGGCGCAAGCATCCTGAAGCCGAGCAGTCTTTGCGCAACTGGCACACCGTGGCCGAAAATTCCCGTCTTGCCGACTTCGCTGATTTGCGGCAGAGCTTTGGCAGTGCGGATTATGTTCCGCCGTATACCGTGTTCGATGTCGGCGGCAACAACTATCGAGTCGTTGTCATCGTTCGCTACCGCGATGGCAAGATGTTCGTGCGTTGGGTAATGACTCACCGG
>JBIJDI010000038.1:0-12544 GCA_044344235.1 Sulfuritalea sp.
GCGACGAAAATATGCGTGGTGTACGGCCACGGTGGCGAGCAGGTTCGCGCCGCACTCGACGCACCCGATCTCACGTGGGTCAAGCAGGAGCCGCAACTCGGCACCGGTCACGCGGTGTTGCAAGCGATGCCGCAGTTTGTCGCCGTCTCGCCAGCGCCGACTTTGCAGACGCTGGTGCTCTATGGCGACGTCCCGCTGATACGAGCCGCCACCCTTAAGCGGTTGATCGATGCTGCAGGCAGCGGATCCCTGGCGCTGCTCACCGCGCATCTGGAGAACCCGCAGGGTTATGGGCGCATCGTCAGGGTCGACGGCGCGGTCAAGCACATCGTCGAGGAGAAGGATGCCGATGATGCCGAGCGGGCGATCCGCGAAATCAATACAGGCATTCTGGTAGCGCCGACCGCGGCACTGGCACGCTGGCTGCCGACACTGGGCAACCGCAACGCACAGGGCGAGTACTACCTGACCGACATCGTCGCTCTGGCAGTGGCCGAGGGCATGCCGGTGGTGACGGCGCATCCGGATGCTGCCTGGGAAACCGAGGGCATCAACAGCAAGCTGCAGCTCGCCGCGCTGGAGCGCGTGCATCAGCGCAATGTCGCCGAGTACCTCATGGAAGCCGGGATCACGCTGAGTGATCCGGCGCGATTGGACGTGCGCGGCGAACTCAAGTGCGGCCGCGATGTGAGCATCGACGTCAATTGTGTCTTCGAAGGCAGCGTCGAGCTCGCCGACAACGTGCTGATCGGCGCCAACTGCGTGCTGAAAAATTGCCGCATCGGCAGCGGTACTCGCATTGCTCCCTTCTGCCACATCGAAGATGCGGTCGTCGGCGCGGATAGCATCATCGGACCTTACGCGCGCCTTCGGCCCGGCACCGAACTCGGGTCCGGTGTGCATATCGGCAATTTCGTCGAAGTGAAGAATTCAACCATCGCCGATAGCTCCAAAGCCAACCACCTCGCCTATATCGGCGATGCCACCATCGGCCGTCGCGTCAATGTCGGCGCCGGCACCATCACCTGCAACTACGACGGTGCCAACAAGCACCGCACCGTGATCGAGGACGATGTATTCATTGGCTCGGACACCCAACTGATTGCTCCTGTCACTGTCGGGCGCGGCGCCACGATTGGCGCCGGCACGACCTTGAGCAAGGACGCCCCGCCCGATCAATTGACAGTGTCGCGTGCCAAGCAGGCGTCGATTCCCGGCTGGAAGCGTCCTGTGAAGAAGAAGGGCTGAGCCATGTGCGGCATCGTCGCAGCCGTTGCCGAGCGCAACATCGTCCCGGTGCTGATCGAAGGCTTGATGAAGCTGGAGTATCGAGGCTACGACTCGGCCGGCTTGGCGCTGCTCAACCCGACCCTGACGCGCCTGCGCAGTGTCGGCCGCGTTGCCGAACTGGCGGCACAGGCTGAAGGCCAAGTCGCGCACCACGGCATCGCCCATACCCGTTGGGCGACGCATGGCGTGCCCTCCGAGCGCAACGCGCACCCACACGTCTCCGCCGGACTGGCCGTGGTGCACAACGGCATTATCGAGAACTATGCCGAGCTGAAGCAGGAACTGACAGTGGCCGGCTACGCATTCAGCTCGGATACCGACACCGAAGTCATTGCCCACCTGATTCAGCACACGCTGAAGTCGACACCCGACTTGTTCGAAGCCGTGCGCCTGGCGACGCTGCGCCTGATCGGCGCCTATGCCATCGCCGTCTTGCAGGAGTGGGACGACCGCATCGTGGTCGCGCGCCAGGGCGCACCCTTGCTGTTGGGACTCGGGGAGGATGGCAACTACGCGGCGTCGGACGCGTCGGCCCTGCTGCAGGCCACGCGCCGCATGATCTACCTTGAAGATGGCGACGTCGCGGAACTCAAGCGCGGCGCGATACGAATAGTCGGCGCTGGCGGTACGGCGATGAACGTGCCGGTGGATCGGCCGGTGCATGAGAGCACGCTCTCGGCCGACGATGTGGAGTTGGGCGACTACCAGCACTACATGCAGAAGGAGATCTTCGAGCAGCCGCAGGCGCTGGCCGCCACGCTGGAAATGATCGGCGGCGCGCAGACCCTGACGCCCAACCTGTTCGGCGTCGCCGCGCCGGAAATGCTGAAAAACGTGCGCTCGGTGTTGATCCTCGCCTGCGGTACCAGCTATCACGCTGGCCTCGTCGCACGCTACTGGATCGAGCAACTGGCAGGCATCGCGTGCAGCGTTGAAATCGCCAGCGAATATCGCTACCGGGTTTCGGTGCCCAACCCTGAACAACTCGTCGTGGCGATTTCCCAATCCGGCGAGACCGCCGACACGCTGGCCTCGGTCAAGCATGCCAAAGGCCTCGGCATGGGTCGCACGCTGGCGATCTGCAACGTGCCCGAATCGGCGATCGTGCGCGAATGCGCCTTGCGCTTCCTGACCCGGGCCGGTCCCGAGATTGGCGTAGCCTCAACCAAGGCCTTTACCACCCAGCTGGCCGCGCTGTTCCTGCTTGCAGTGACGCTGGCCAAGCAGGCCGGGCGCCTGACGCCGGAGCAGGAATCTGGACACTTGAAGGCTTTGCGCCACCTGCCGGTCGCGGTGCAGAAAGTACTGGCGCTCGAGCCCGAGATCGAAGCATGGGCAAAGCGCTTCGCCGACAAGCATCACGCGCTGTTCCTTGGCCGCGGCCACCATTATCCGATCGCGCTGGAAGGCGCGCTGAAGCTCAAGGAAATCTCCTACATCCATGCCGAAGGCTATCCGGCCGGTGAACTCAAGCACGGCCCGCTGGCACTTGTCGACAAGGACATGCCAGTGATCAGCATCGCGCCCAATGATGCTTTGCTGGAAAAACTCAAGTCCAACTTGAAGGAAGTCGCTGCGCGCGGCGGGGAGCTTTACGTCTTCGCCGATGCCGATTCGGCGGTGGATGAAGAAGAGGGCGTCCACGTCTTGCGCCTGCCGGAACATTACGGTCTGCTGTCACCGGTGCTGCATGTCATTGCGCTGCAATTGCTGTCGTATCACGCGGCGCTGGTGAAGGGCACCGACGTGGACAAGCCGCGCAATCTGGCGAAGAGCGTTACCGTCGAATAGTCGGCTTGAGCATGGAACACGCCGAGTCCATGCGCGTCCTGTCCGTCATCCCGCCGATGACGCAGCTCAACACGCCTTATCCGTCGACGGCCTACCTGACCGGCTTCCTGCGCTCGCGCGGCGTCGCGGCAGTGCAGGAGGATCTGGCCCTGGCTCTTGTCCTGCGGCTGTTTTCACGCGCGGGCTTGCTCGCTGTTCGCGAGGGCATTGCCGCATTGCCGAAACAGAAGCGTACGCCACGGGTCGTCGCTTTCGACCGGGCGTTCGACCGCTATCTCGCCACCATTGAATGCGTGGTGGCTTTCCTGCAGGGGCGTGATCCGTCCATCGGGCATCGCATCGGCGGCCGCAGCTTTCTTCCCGAAGGGCCGCGCTTCGAGCCGCTCGACGCTTATGTCGATCCCGACGGCGGCGATCCGCTGGCCTGGGCGTTCGGCGCACTCGGGGTGCAGGATCGGGCCCGGCACTTCGCTACCCTCTACCTCAACGACGTCGCCGATGTGCTGCGCGACGCCGTCGATCCGCGTTTTGAATTCGTGCGCTATGCCGAGTCCCTGGCACAGAGCCAGGCCAGCTTCGATCCACTGGCCAAGGCCTTGGCGGCGCCGGCCACTCTGGTCGACAGCATCCTGCACGAGCTGACGCTGGCAGCTTTGGAGCGGCATGCGCCGCGCGTCGTGCTGGTGTCGGCGCCCTTTCCCGGCAACGTGTATGGCGCATTCCGCATCGCGCAGGCGATCAAGGCGCACGACCCCTCGATCGTCACTGTCCTTGGCGGCGGCTTCGTCAATACCGAGCTGCGCGAACTCGCTGAGCCGAGGGTGTTCGACTATTTCGACTACGTCACCCTCGATGATGGCGAGCGCCCGCTGCTGGCCCTGCTCGAGCACCTGCAAGGCAAGCGGCCGCCGGACAGGCTGGTGCGAACTTTTGTCCGCGCGGCAGAAGGCGTGCGCTATATAGATGCCGGAGAGCCGGACATAGCCTTTGCCGACGCGGGAACGCCGACCTGGGACGGCCTGCCGCTTGATCGCTACCTGTCCTTGCTGGACATGCTCAATCCCATGCATCGGCTGTGGTCCGACGCGCGCTGGAACAAGCTGACCGTCGCCCATGGCTGCTACTGGAAGAAGTGCAGCTTCTGCGATGTCTCGCTGGACTACATCTCGCGCTACGAGGCGGTTGCCGCCACGACGCTGGTCGACCGCATCGAGGCCATCATCGCCGAGACCGGCCAGACCGGATTCCATTTCGTCGACGAGGCCGCTCCGCCCAAAGCCCTCAAGGCGCTCGCCGCTGAACTGCAGCGGCGCCAGCGGGCCATCTCGTGGTGGGGCAACATCCGCTTCGAGAAATCATTCACCCCGGAACTGTGCGCCGAGCTTGCCGACAGCGGCTGCATCGCCGTTTCCGGCGGACTGGAAGTCGCCTCCGACCGTCTGCTCAAGCTCATGCAGAAAGGCGTGTCGGTTGAACAGGTGGCGCAGGTGACGCATGCCTTCACCGATGCTGGCATCTTGGTGCACGCCTACCTCATGTACGGCTTCCCGACGCAAACCGTGCAGGACACGGTGGATGCGCTGGAGTATGTGCGGCAGCTGTTCGCGGCGGGTTGCATCCAGTCCGGCTTCTTCCATCGCTTTGCCTGTACCGTGCACTCGCCGGTGGGGCTGCACCCCGCACAGTATGGCGTCAGGCTCAAGCCGCTGCCGCCCGTCTCGTTCGCCAAAAACGACGTCGGCTTCATTGATCCCACCGGCGTCGACCACGATGCACTCGGCATCGCGCTGAACAAGGCGCTCTACAACTATATGCACGGGCTCGGCCTTGATGAGGATGTCCGCAGCTGGTTTTCCGGGCGCGTGCCGCGCACCCAGGTGCCGCGCCACTTCATTGCCAGAGCCCTGACGTAAGGGCTTGCGGCGCGCCTCACGTCCGGCGGATGAGTTCCCCGAACGCGTCCGTCGGCAAGGGGCGGCCGAACAGATAGCCCTGGCAGGCATGGCAGCCGGCACTGGCAAGGAATTCCCGCTGCGCCTCGGTTTCCACCCCCTCGGCAATCACCGAAAGCCCCAGACTCTGGGCGAGGGCGACGATGGTGCGCGCAATCGCGGCATCATTGGGATCGGTCAGGATGTCGCGGACGAAGGATTGATCGATCTTCAACTGGTCCAACGGCAGACGTTTCAGATATGAAAGCGACGAATAGCCGGTGCCGAAGTCATCCAGCGAGAAACTGACGCCGAGTGCTTTCAGCACATTCATCTTGGCGATGATGTCCTCGACATCTTCCAGCAGCAGGCTTTCGGTGAGTTCCAGTTTGAGCTTGTGCGGGTTGGCTCCGGAGCTCTCGAGTATGGCCCGCACCTGCCGCACGAAATCCTTGCGACGGAACTGGCGGGCGCTGACATTGACGGCCAGTGTCAGATGCGCCGTTGCCGGCTGTCGAGCCCAGGCCACCAGTTGATGGCAAGCGGTGGCCAGCACCCAATCGCCCAGCGGCAGGATCAGCCCGGTTTCTTCCGCCAGTGGGATGAACTCGGCCGGGGAGACCAGGCCGCGCTGTGGATGCTGCCAGCGCACCAGCGCTTCCGCTCCCGTCACGCGCCCCGTGCCGTCGACCTGCACCTGATAGTGGAGCAGCAGTTGGGCCAGTTCCAGGCCTTGGCGCAGATCGGCTTCGAGTGCGATACGGGCAGCCACTGCCGCCTGCATCTCCGGATCGAAAAAGCGCAGTGTGTTGCGGCCCGCATCCTTGGCCTGGTACATGGCAACATCGGCCCGTTTCATCAGTTCATCGATGGTGGTCTCGGGATCGGCGGACAGGGCAATGCCGATGCTGGGCGTGCTGGCGCAAGGGTGACCGGCCAGGTCGTAGGGCTGGTTGAGTGCCGTGAGAATTTTTTCACCGACGCTTTCGGCGTGGGTGGCGGCTTCGTACAAGGCGTTGCTCAGATCTTCGAGGACAACCACAAACTCGTCGCCGCCGAGGCGCGCCACGGTGTCTCCTTCGCGGACGCAGCCGGTCAGCCGCTCCGCAACCTGTCGCAGCAGCAGGTCCCCGACATGGTGGCCGAGGGTGTCGTTGAGCGTCTTGAAGTTGTCGAGGTCGATGAACAGTACAGCCACCGGTTTGCCGCTGCGGGTACTGGAGGCCAGCGCATGTTTCAAGCGATCATGCAGCAGCCTTCTGTTCGGCAGATGCGTCAGGGAGTCGTAGAACGCCAGCCGTTTTATTTCCTCGTCTGTCGCCTTGCGCTCGGTGATGTCGCGCGCGAAGCCCACCGTGCCGAGTAGTTCCCCGCTGTCGCCGAGGACCGGCGCCTTGTAGGTTTCAAACCACTTGCGTCCGCCGTCGGTCTGGATCTGTTCCTCTCGTTGCGCCGGTTTGCCGCTGGCAAGCACAGCATTGTCGTCGGCTTGATAGGCCTCAGCCAGATCACCGGGCCAGACATCGAAGTCGGTCTTGCCGTCCAGCAAGTTTGGCGAAGCGACGTTGCAGGCATCGGCAAAGGGCTGGTTCACTGCTAGGAACCGGTTGTTCGCGTCCTTGAGCCATACAAGGAAGGGAAAATTGTCGAGCAGGGCGCGCTGGTAACGCTCCTTCTGCTTTAGCGAATCCTCGATGCGAATGCGCTCCGTTATGTCGCGGGTGACCGACAGCAGGCATTCAGTCTCGTCCACTGCAATGGGATGGGCGGACATGAGCGCAACCCATTGGCTCCGATCCTTCCGGTAAAAAGGGAACTGCAGGTTTTCGCAGAACCCTTGTCGCTTCAGCGTCTCGACCATCCGCTCTCTGTCCGCGGCATCGACCCATATGCCCAGCTCGACTGAGGTCTTGCCGATCACCTCGTCGCGCCGCCAGCCGGTCAGGCGCTCAAAGCCGTCATTGACATCGACATAGCAGCCGTCGGCAACTCGGGTGATGTTGATCGCATCCGGGCTGGTGCGAAACGCGACGCGGTAGCGTTCTTCGCTGGCGCGCAGCGAATCCGCGGCCAGCTTGCGCTCGGTGATGTCCTGCGAGACGCCTACCGCGCGCACCGGCGTGCCATCCGGCGCGAACTCGGGCCCGGTCTGCTGCCGGACCCAGCGGATTGCCTTGCGGACCACGATGCGGTGTTCGTAGTCGAAGGCTTCTCCCTTGAGTGCTGCCTGCCAAGCGGCACTTACCAAGGCCCGGTCTTCTGCGTGAGTTCTCGCCAGATAGGTGTCGCGACTTCCCGTGGTGCCTTCCGGCAGACCAAAGATGCGACAGGTCTCGGCGGACAACTGCAGGGTGTCGGTCGCAAGGTCGTATACCCAGCTTCCGATCTTGGCAACCGCTTGTGCCCGGTACAGGTCTGCCCGGCTCGCTTCCATTTCGGCCGTGCGTTGAGCCAACTCGCTGCCCACTCTGCCCAGGTCCGCAAGCCGGCTTTGATAGGAGCGCACCAGAAAGACGATCAGCATCGTGGAAACGGCGAAGATGAGGACTTGAACAACGCCGTGCATCGCCGGTGGAGTGGGCAACTGCTTTGGCAGCACGCCCCATGATTCGCCTAGAACGAAGCCGAGGGTGGCGGCGATGGTCAGACCCGCCGCGGTCAGCGCCGCGCGCGAGCTGACCAGCCAGCCGATCATCATGATGATGACCGGGTAGGCGATGACTATGGGTGTGCGCACCCCGCCGTTGAATACCGCGATTCCAGTCGCGACTGTCCAGGTGCCGAAAGCCAGCACATTGAGGGTGGCTCGAATCCGGCCCTGCGAGAGAAAGAACCCCGCTATGGCAGCCACCAGCACCATCAGCAAGGGTCCCACGGTGCGCGCGCGTTGGTCCGGGGCGAAGACCAGGATGACGATCAGAAACCCGATGGCGCCGGTCAGCAGGGCCGCGATCGTGTACCTGAGGAAAGCCAGCGAAGGTTCCACGGAAACGGGGAGATCGTTCTGGCCGGGAAGCAGCGCAAACGGATTCGTCACGCCAGAGCCGGGGCGCTGTTCCTGATCCAGCCTCCCGCTCATGTCGTTGCGCTCCATCAACATATCCCTTTGGCTATACGGGCATTATCATGAATAATCCTTCGGACGGCAATCGAGCCGCGCCATGCAGGGTGGCCAGCAATCCACATCGGCGGCGCGCCGCACGATGAATCTTGTTCCGGCGCCCTCACGCCGGTCGTTCAACCCGATCGCTTTCTGGCAAAGTGCCGAAAGACCGCGAGTACTGAATGAACGAAGAAGAGCCCCCTTACGAGATCGCCTGCCCCCGAAGGGGAATCCCGGGCGTGCAGAGCCCGGAGTCCGAGCTCCACCCTTCCATGCTGGTGCGCGTGGTCTTGTGGGTGGTCGGCAGTCTTGCCTTGGTGCTCGGAGTCATCGGGGTGTTTCTGCCTGGCCTGCCCACCACGCCTTTCGTGCTGGTGGCGGCAGCCTGCTATGCGCGCGCCTCGGAGCCCTTCTATCGCTGGCTGATTGCCAACCCGACCTTCGGCCCCCTCATCATCGAGTGGCGGCGGCATCACAGCATCCCGTACCGTATCAAGGTGGTCGCCATCACGGCGATGAGCCTGACCATCTGCGCGTCGATCTGGACGCTGTCGGCCATGCCCTGGCTGCAAATCCTGCTCGCGGTGAGTGGCCTGTCAACCTCTGTCTGGCTCTGGCGCATTCCGTCACGCGACCACCCTGCCGTATCGGACTGAACAGATGCGCCGGAGTAGAATTTGGCGCAAGACAAACGCTAAAGGAAGCCTGCATCATGACCAAGTACACCACTGAATCGATCCGCGCTGTTGCCCTCGTCGGCCACGGCGGCGCCGGAAAAACCACGCTGGCGGAAGCCCTGCTGTTCAAGGCCGGCGCGATCAACGCAAAAGGTAGCGTGGAGAAGGGCAATACCGTCTGCGATTTTGACGCGCAGGAAAAGTCGGCGGGCCATTCGCTGAATTCGGCGCTGGTCAACTTTGCCTGGGAGGGTGTGCATGTCCACCTTTTGGACACCCCCGGCTATCCTGATTTTTCGGGTCAGGCCACCGCCGCGCTGGCGGGCGTCGATACCGCCGTGGTGGTGATCAATGCCCAGACCGGCATCGAACTCGCTACCGAGCGCATGATGCACGCGGCCCAGGCACGGGGCCTGGCGCGGATGATTCTGATCAACAAGATCGACGCCGAAAACGTCGATCTGCCGGGGCTCGTCGGCGAGATCCGCGAGCGCTTCGGCAAGGAGTGCCTGCTGCTCGACCTTCCGGCGCACGATCGGCGCGACGTGGTGGAGGTGCTGGAACACGACGCGGGTGATGCCGATTTCGATTCCATCGCCCACGCCCACCGCGAACTGATCGACCAGTTGGTGGAAGAAGACGAGTCGCTGCTGGCCCGCTACCTGGAAGAAGGCAAGGACCCCGATGCGGCCGAATTACACGCGCCGTTCGAGAGAGCCCTGCGCGCCGGGCATCTAGTGCCCATCCTGTTTGCGTCGGCGCGCACCGGCGCCGGCGTTCAGGAGTTCCTGCATGTGCTGGCGAGTCTGGCGCCGAATCCGGCCGAAGGCAATCCGCCGCTGTTCTATCGCGGCGAATCCGCACAGGCCGGCGAGGCTTTCGATGCGCGTCCCGACCCCTCGCTGCATGTGCTCGCTCACGTCTTCAAGATCATCGTCGATCCCTACATGGGCAAGGTCGGCGTCTTCCGCGTGCATCAAGGCACCGTGAAAAAAGACGCCCAGCTTTTCGTTGGCGAGGGCCGCAAACCCTTCAAGGTGGCGCATCTGTACCAGTTGCAGGGCAAGGAATATGTAGAAGTCGACCAGTTACTGCCGGGTGATATCGGCGCCGTGGCCAAGATCGAGGAAATCGACTTCGACGCCGTGCTGCATGACTCGCACGACGAAGACAACATTCATCTGCGTCCGCTCGAATTTCCGCGACCGATGCAGGGCCTTGCCGTCGAAACCCGGCGCAAGGTCGACGAGCAGCGCTTGTTCGATATCCTGCACAAGCTGGAACTCGAAGACCCCTGCTTCGAAGTCGAGCGCCATCCGACCACGCATGAGACCGTTATCCGTGGCCTGGGCGAAATGCATCTGCGCTACAAGCTGGAAAAAATGGCGACCCAGTACAAGCTCGAGCTGGACACGCGGCCGCCGCTCATTCCCTACCGCGAGACCATCACGGTCGGCGCCGAGGGGCATTGCCGGCACAAGAAGCAGTCGGGCGGCGCCGGACAGTTCGGCGAGGTCTATCTGAAGATCGAGCCGCTGCCGCGCGGTGCGGGTTTCGAGTTCGTGGACCACGTCAAGGGCGGCGTGATTCCCGGCGTGTTCATGGCCTCGGTGGAGAAGGGCGTGCGCCAGGCACTGGCCGACGGGGTGATCGCCGGACATCCGGTGGAAGACATCCGGGTCATCGTCTATGACGGCAAGACCCACGCGGTGGACGGCAAGGACGTGGCGTTTTTCAGCGCAGGCCGCAAGGCCACGGTCGAGGCCATTCGTGCCGGCGCGGCCATCGTGCTGGAGCCGATTGTCAGCATCGAAGTGATCACGCCGGAAACGGCAATGGGTGACATTGCCGGTGATCTGGCCAGCCGGCGCGGCCATGTCACGGGCACGCAAAGCGGCTTGGCGGCGCGTCGTCAGGGCCTCGTAAGCGTTAGCGGCGAGGTGCCGCTGGCCGAGATCGCCGACTATGCCTCACGCCTGAAATCACTGACGGCGGGCCGCGGCGCCTACAACATTGAGTTTGCCCGTTATGCGCAAGTGCCGCCGCAGGTGCAGCAGAAACTCGCGGCGAATTTCCGGCTGCAGGAAGAGGAAGACTGAGCATCGAGAAGTCGGCGCTGGCAACACGGCGCCGCGACCTGCCGGTGTCGTCAGTCGGGCAGTCGGACCGTGAAACAAACCCCGGCGGTGCGTGAGTGCGCGGAAATTTCTCCGCCATGCGCCTGAACTATGGAACGGGTGATGGCCAGGCCAAGGCCGGCGCCTTCGTGACTGCGGTGCCGCGATGGGTCGGCGCGGTAGAAGCGGTCGAAGATGCGCGACAGGTGCTCGGGCGGGATCGGCACGCCGCTGTTTTCGACCGCCAGCGTCGTTTCACCATCGGTCGTTTCGATGTGAACGCGGATGCTGCCGCTCGCTGGCGTGTGGCGTATGGCATTGGAGATCAGGTTGGCCAGCGCCCGGCGCAGCATCAGCTTGTCGCCGGATACCTGCGCGCTGCCGGTCAGCGATAGCCGGAGCGACTTTTCCTCGGCCAGCGCATCGAAGAAATCGAACAGTTCGCGCACCTCGTTCGCCAGCTCCACCGGTTCGCGGTTGGGCACCACCAGGCCGTTGTCGGCCTGCGCCAGGAACAGCATGTCGCCGACCGTGCGCGCCAGGCGTTCGTATTCCTCTGTGTTGGAGGCCAGCACTTCGCGGTACTCCTCCGGACTGCGGGCGCGGGTCAGCGCGACCTGGGTTTCGGTCATCAGGTTGCTGATCGGCGTTCGCAGTTCGTGGGCCAGGTCGGAAGAAAAATCCTTGAGTCGCCGGAAGGAATCTTCGAGGCGGGCGAGCATGTCGTTCAGGGTTTGCGCGAGTTCGGCCAATTCGAGCGGCACCGAATCGACCGCCAGACGATAGTCGAGCCGGCTGGCGGTAACGCCGGCGGCTCCTTGCCGGATGGCTTGCAGCGGGGCCAGACCGCGCCTGACCGCAGCCCAGCCGAGCAGTCCGGCCAGCGCCGCGGCAATGGCGACGAACAGCCACAGCGTGCGGCGGAACGAGGCCATGAAATGTTCGTGGTGGGTGATGTCGACCGCCACGGCGACCAGCACCGGCGGCCAGCCGGGGATCGCCGTCGGCAGCAGAGCCGAGATGCCGCGCCAGGGTTGCGTGCCGGAGGGTCTCTGCTCTTGCCAGACCCGTGGCTGCGGCGGGCTGCGGACGGCGGCATGCGTCAGCAGTGCCTGCGGAAAGCCGGCGTCGGCGGTGGCAAACAGGATTTGTCCGGCGGCACTGCGCACCACGATGGCAAGCTCGTGATGGCCGATCAGTGCAGCATCGAGTTGCGCCGGGAGGGTGTCGAGCGCGGCAGGGGTCTGGACCTTTTCAAGCAAGTGGCCGGCCAGATGCAGTTTGCCGGTCATGAGGTCCATGTCCTGTTCGACGAAGTGCCGCTCCACCGCATTGCCGATCAGCAGGCCCAGCGCCAGCAAGACCACGGTCGAGACCGTGGTGAACAACAAGGTCAGTCGCAGCGTGATCGACTGGCCGCGCATGTTCATCCGGCGTTGTCCTCCAGCACATAGCCCATGCCGCGCACGGTGCGGATCAGCTTGGGCTCGAAGCCGTCGTCCATTTTCGCGCGCAGGCGGCGCACCGCCACTTCGATGACATTGGTGTCGGAATCGAAGTTCATGTCCCAGATCTGCGAGGCGATCAGCGAGCGCGGCAGCACTTCGCCGCGGCGGCGCAGCAGCAGTTCGAGCA
>JBIJDI010000319.1:0-3602 GCA_044344235.1 Sulfuritalea sp.
CGAGTTGCAATTCGGCAGGAGCCCGGCCCTTCTCAAGAAGGGTGATACGGGCAACCAGGCTCATTCTGAGTTCAGTGGTCTCAAGCCAGCGACCGCCGCTTGATGCCTGCGGCGAGTAACCTGCCGGTCGATCCGATTCGAGGTCGACCCACAACGGTACGGCGCGGTTGCGAATGTCTTCCGGCGGCAATTTCAGCAGCGTCAATTTTGCACCCCAGCGCCTTGCCCAGCGCGCAACCCAGTCGAGATGACGTGCGGGAAGTTCATAGGGGTTGGCCGTGCTCAACAGGTTGCATTCGCCGTAAGCGGCCAGCGCACTGGTTGGTGCGTTGCCGTGCCGCACCGGATCATTGACAGCACGCGCGGCGATGCCGAGGATTTCCGCCGCAGAAAAAATCTGGTGCAGCTTTTTCCAGTAAGTGGCATCGGGCAACTGCTCGCCACGGCAGAGATCAACCTGCCAGTCGGCGAACACCGACAGTGTGCGCTGGGCCAGGACCGCGGCCCTGGCGGCCAGCTCCTGGTTACCGGCAAGCATCGTGCGCTTGGCGAGCAAGGCGGACGGTGAGAAACCACCGCCACCTCCGCTGCACAGGGCTTCGAAGCAGCGCAGATAGCCTAGCGCCAATATATGCCAGACATTCAGCGTGCTGTCGAGGGCGGCCTGCTCATGCGGTGCGAACGGCAAGGGCTTGCCGGCAAATTTTTTTACGGCATCGCTCTGCACATCGCTGATGGGACCGCGCAGGGTTTCCAGAACGGCAAAACGCTCGGCGGGTTGCAGGGTGAAGCGGTGCAGCAGATTCAGCTGGCGCAGGAACATCGACTGCGCCTGCACGGCATTCGCCAGGGGCACGGTGACCAGCCAGTCCTGGCAGGCAATCGCGTTGGCGAAGGCGGGGCTTGGGTCGGTTCCGGTGGCAGGCATGTCAAAGTTCATGGGGTTTCATTCAAGGTCGAAGAGTCGGCTGTCAGGGCGCATGGCAAATCACTGCCGGAATAGGCACAGAGTTCAGAGCTCATATGTATCATAACTTGCAAGAATAGCGCCATTCAGCCGCGCTGTGGTGGCGGGTTTCAGGCTTGTCGGGCGGTTTCCGTGCGCCCGCGCGGTCAGATGCGTGCATCCGGCAGCAGGGATGCCTGTCGATCGGGCGGCCGGACTCCATCTGTAGCGCTTACAGCAATACCCGTTCGATTCCCCCGCTGTTGGCGGCGCGCAGGTAGTTCTGCATCCAGTCCGGACCGAGGATCGACTTGGCCATTTCGACCACGATGTAGTCGGCGGAAATATCCGCATCGTTCTCGTAGCGCGACAGTCCTTGCAGGCAGGACGGGCAGGAGGTGAGGATTTTCACCTGGCTTGCCGCCGTATCGCCAGCGCCGACTCTTCTGAGCACGGCAGCACCCGCCTCGATTTCCTGCTGCTTGCGAAAACGGATCTGGGTCGACACGTCGGGCCGGGAAACGGCCAGCGTGCCCGACTCGCCGCAGCAGCGATCGCTGAGATCGACGCGCTGGCCCATCAGTGTATTGGCCACCTTGATGCCGGAGTGATGCTTCATCGGCGTGTGGCAGGGCTCGTGGTACATGTACTTGGTGCCACTTATTTGCGTACCCTCGCCATCCAGCTTGATGCCCTTTTCCATCAGCCATTCGTGGATGTCCACCAGCCGGCAGCCGGGGAAGATCTTGCCGAATTCATACTTCAGCAGCTGGTCCATGCAGGTGCCGCAGGACACCACCACGGTCTTGATGTCGAGGTAGTTGAGCGTGTTGGCGACGCGATGGAACAGCACGCGGTTGGCGGTGGTGATGGCCTGGCCCTTGTCCTCGTCGCCGCTGGAGGTCTGCGGATAGCCGCAGCACAGGTAGCCCGGCGGCAGCACCGTGGTGGCGCCGGCATGCCAGAGCATGGCCTGCGTGGCGAGGCCGACCTGCGAGAACAGGCGCTCCGAGCCGCAGCCGGGGAAGTAGAACACCGCCTCCGATTCGTCGCTGACCCGTTGGGGATCGCGGATCACGGGAATCAGGCTGTCGTCCTCGACGTCGAGCAGCGCGCGCGAAGTGCGGTTCGGCACGTTCTTCGGCATCGGCTTGTTGAGGAAGTGGATCACCTGCGCCTTGAGCTCCGGGCGGCCCAGCGTGGCCGGCGGATGCTTGACGCTGTCCTGGATCAGGCCGAAGGATTTCGCCAGCGTGTGGCCGAGGCGCTGCGCCTTGTAGCCGAGCTGGATCATGCCGGCGCGCACCAGCTTGATGGTTGCGGGATCGGTGGCGCTGAGGAAGGCCATCGCCGCGGCAGAGCCCGGATTGAATTTCTTCTTGCCCTGGCGGCGCAGGAAGTTGCGCATCGCCACCGAGACGTCGCCGAAGTCGATGTCCACCGGGCAGGGCGTGACGCACTTGTGGCACACCGTGCAGTGGTCGGCGACGTCGGAGAACTCGTCGAAATGCTGCAGGCTGATGCCGCGTCGGGTCTGCTCTTCGTAGAGGAAAGCCTCGATCAGCAGCGAGGTGCCGAGGATCTTGTTGCGCGGGCTATAGAGCAGGTTGGCGCGCGGCACGTGGGTCGAGCACACCGGCTTGCACTTGCCGCAGCGCAGGCAGTTCTTGATCGAGTCGGAAATCCGGCCGATGTCGGATTGCTCCATGATCAGCGACTCGACGCCGAGCAGCGCGAACGACGGCGTATAGGCGTTGGCGAGGTCGCCGCCGGCCATCAGCTTGCCGCGATTGAAACGGCCCTCGGGGTCGATCTTCTGCTTGTAGTCGCGGAAGGGCCGGATCTCTTCGTCGCTGAGGAACTCCAGCTTGGTGATGCCGATGCCATGCTCTCCGGAGATCACGCCGCCGAGGCTCTTCGCCAATGCCATGATGCGTTCGACGGCCTTGTAGGCAGTCTGCAGCATCGCGTAGTGGTCGGAATTCACCGGGATGTTGGTATGCACATTGCCGTCGCCGGCGTGCATGTGCAGGGCGACGAAGACGCGGCCGCGCAGCACCTCCTGGTGGATCGCCGTGATCCGCTCCAGCACCGGGCGGAAGGCGTTGCTGTCGAACAGGGCCTCCAGCGGCGCCTTGAGTTCGGTCTTCCACGACACGCGCAAACGGTAATCCTGCAGCTCGGCGAAATGCCGATCGAGATTGTCGAGCAGCCCCTGCCAGTAGGTGCGCACTTCCGCGATGGTTTCCAGCGCCTGCTCGCGGCGGTCGCCCAGCAGCAATTCCGGGTCGAGGTTGGCGTCACCTGCGTGCAGCGGCAATTCGCCCTTGAGGAACTCGGTCAGCGCATCGGCCAGTTCGATCTTGTTGGCGAGCGACAGTTCGATGTTGATGCGTTCGATGCCGTCGCAATAGTCGCCCATGCGCGGCAGCGGAATCACCACGTCTTCGTTCACCTTGAAGGCGTTGGTGTGCTTCGAGATCGCCGCGGTGCGGGCGCGGTCGAGCCAGAACTTCTTGCG
This sequence comes from Sulfuritalea sp., assembly GCA_044344235.1. Taxonomy (GTDB): domain Bacteria; phylum Pseudomonadota; class Gammaproteobacteria; order Burkholderiales; family Rhodocyclaceae; genus Sulfuritalea. The sequence continues at coordinate 3,468 of JBIJDI010000319.1, forward strand.
CGTCTCCGGCGAGACGGCGATGAAGCCCTCGGCGCCGCGCGCATTGGCAATCTTGACGACTTCCGAGGCGGCGGCCATCACCGCCGTCTCGTCAGCGCCGACTATGTCGCCGATCAATACCATCTTCGGCCGGCC
>JBIJDI010000320.1:0-3600 GCA_044344235.1 Sulfuritalea sp.
CGGGTGGTCTTCCATCAGCGCAAACGAACCCAGATGCAGTCCTGCCGCCAGGGTGATGCCGTCAATACCGGCGTCGAGCGCGGCCTTCAAACGAACGCGCAGGGTTTCCTTCGGCGCGTTCATGGTCAGCTTTTCCATGCAGTTGATGAAAATCAGACCGGTTCCGCGCTTGGCCTCCATAGTGCGGCCGACATGCAGCGCGGTAGCCTCGGCGAGCAGGCCGAGGTCGAACTTGACGATGGTCTTGTCTGTATTGGCGACGTTGAACTTGAATTGCCGGAGCTTGTTCTTGACGTACTTGGTGTTGAAGCGCCGGTCCGAAACCGTGGGCACCATTGCATCCGAAATGTGGCCAATGCCACCCAGTCGCGCGGCCTCCAGCGAAAGCTCGGCGGTCGAAATATCGACGCCCATGCCGCCGACCATGATCGGTACCAGTTCCTGCTTGCCCAGCCGCAGGCGAAAATCGTCGACGCGCTTCATTGCAAACTTTTCCATTATTTGGCAGCTCGACATTATCGCCTGTCGAGATGCCGTTCTGATGCTATTTCGACGGAAAATTCGCTCGGGCTCAAGCCAGCATCTGAAGCAGGGCTTCTCCGTAGCGATCGGCCTTGGCCTGACCGATGCCAGGCACCGAAAGCAGCTCGTCTGGACTGGCAGGGCGTCGCGTCGCGAGCTCGCGCAGGCTCTTGTCGTGCAGGATGACATAGGCGGGCACACCCTGTTCCTTCGCCAGATCGGCGCGCCATATGCGCAGGGCTTCGAACAGCGGCTCATCGGCTGCGGCCATGGACGTCCCGGCGCCGGATCGCCGTGTCGTCAGCGCCGACTTCTTGCCGCGGACACGGACTACCTGCTTGCGCAGCGACAGCGTGGTTTCGCCTTTCAGCACCGGCCGCGCCGCATCGGTCAAGCGCAGCCCGCCGTAGGCTTGGGCATCGGCATGCAGCAAACCGGCGGCCAGCAATTGGCGGAATACGGACCGCCAGCCGGCATCGTCGAGGTCCGTACCTGCGCCAAAGGTTGGCAGCTCGGCATGGCCGAACTGCTGCACCTTTTCGGTCGCCTTGCCGCGCAGGATGTCGATCAGGTGACCCGCGCCGAAGCGCTGGCCGGTGCGCAATGCAGCCGACATGGCCTTCTGCGCAGCGACGGTGCCGTCCCATAATTCAGGTGGTTCGAGGCAGGTGTCGCAGTTGCCGCAGGCTGAGGCTTCTTCGCTGAAATACCTTAGCAGCAGCGCACGCCGGCAGTCGGCTGTTTCGCACCAGGCCAGCAGCGCGTCGAGCTTGCCGCGCTCAACGCGCTTCTGCTCGTCGCCGGCAACCGATTCCTCGATGCGCATGCGATGGATCACCACGTCGTTGAGGCCATAGGTCATCCAGGCCTCGGCGGGCTCGCCGTCGCGGCCGGCGCGACCGGTTTCCTGATAGTAGGCTTCGAGACTCTTGGGCAGGTCGAGGTGTGCGACGAAACGCACATCGGGCTTGTCGATGCCCATGCCGAAGGCGATGGTCGCGACCATGACGATGCCGTCCTCGCGCAGGAAGCGCTGCTGATGGCGCTGGCGCATTTCCCCATCGAGTCCGGCGTGATACGCAAGGGCGGCGATGCCTTGTTCGTTGAGCCATGCTGCGGTCTCGTCCACCTTCTTGCGCGAGAGGCAATAGACGATGCCGGCGGCGCCGCGATGGCTGGCCAGGAAGTCGAGCAGTTGCCTGCGTGGATTGTCGCGTTCGACAACCGTGTAGCGGATATTCGGCCGGTCGAAACTGGAAATGAACACGCGCGCTTCGTCGAGACCAAGGCGGGTGATGATTTCCCGTCGCGTCAGCTGGTCGGCCGTCGCGGTCAGGGCAATGCGCGGCACCGTCGGGTAACGCTGATGCAGGGCGGAAAGCTGGATGTATTCCGGGCGGAAATCGTGACCCCATTGCGAGACGCAATGCGCTTCGTCGATGGCGAACAGGGCAAGGCGATTCCGGCTCTCCAGATGGTCCATGACAGCGAGAAAGCGCTCGGTCAGCAAGCGTTCCGGCGCGACGTAGATCAGGTCCAGATCATCGCTGCGCAAGCGCCGCTCGACCTCCGATGCGGTGGCGAAATCCTGCGATGAATTCAGAAAGGCCGCACGCACACCGGCTTGCAGCAGGGCATCGACCTGATCCTGCATCAGTGCGATCAGGGGCGAGACGATTACGCCAACGCCCTCCCGGAGCATCGCGGGGATCTGGTAGCACAGCGACTTTCCGCCGCCGGTGGGCATCAGCACCAGCGCGTCGCCACCACCGATGAGGTGGTCGACAATCTCCGCCTGCGGTCCGCGAAAAGAGGAATAACCGAAGACGCTGTGCAGGGTTTCAAGAGGGGTGGGCATGCGGAAGCTTCAGTGACGGGAGCGAGGGCGCATTATGCCCGCTGGAGCCGGTAGGCTGGGCGACGCTGTTATCATCGCGGCTTGTTTACAGGAGTCCATTCATGGCAGGAAACCCCGAAATCACCAGCATGGCGCTGTTCTGCGACTTCGAGAACGTCGCCCTCGGCGTGCGCGACGCGAAGTACGCGCAGTTCGACATCAAGAAAGTGCTGGAGCGCCTGCTGCTCAAAGGCAGCATCGTGGTCAAGAAGGCCTACTGCGACTGGGCGCGCTACAAGGAATTCAAGGCGCCGATGCATGAAGCCGCCTTCGAGCTGATCGAAATCCCCCACGTGCGCCAGTCGGGCAAGAACTCGGCCGACATCCGCATGGTGGTCGATGCCCTCGACCTCTGCTATACCAAGTCGCACGTCGACACCTTCGTCATCATCAGCGGCGATTCGGATTTTTCGCCGCTGGTGTCAAAGCTGCGCGAGAACAACAAGCGCGTGATCGGCGTCGGCGTCAAGGCGGCCACGTCCGACCTGCTGGCGGCCAACTGCGACGAATTCATTTTCTACGACGATCTGGTGCGTGAACTGCCGGCCAAGAAGCCGCGCAGCGACAGGAAGGCTCCGGCCAAGCCGGCTACAGCGACCAAGACCGCAGGGCTGAAGAGCGAAGACAAGGCCGAAGACCCCAAACGGCAGGAAGCTATCGATCTCGTCGTGGAAACCGTCGAGGCCCTCGTCACCGAGCGCGGCGAAGACGAGAAGATCTGGGGCTCGATGGTCAAGCAGACGCTGAAGCGACGCAAACCCGGTTTCAGCGAGTCCTACTACGGCTACCGTTCTTTCGGCGAGCTGCTGGAAGACGCCATGAAGCACAAGCTGCTGATCCTGGAGCGCGACGATAAATCCGGCCAGCACATTATTCGCCTGCCCACCGAGGATTGAGTCTGTCCGTGGTCGGCATTCCAGAGATCAAGCCTGAGCAGTCTGTCGAACTGCTCAAGGAACTGCACATCCTGACTCGCGACGGCAAACTCAATCAGGACAGCCGACGCAAGCTGAAACAGGTCTATCACCTCTACCAGTTCATCGAACCGCTGCTGGCGGAAGTGATGGCCGCACGCAATGATCTGACGCTGGTCGACCATGGTGCGGGGAAGTCCTATCTCGGTTTCATCCTCTACGATCTGTTTCTCAAAGCTGGGACTGCCGGCCACGTCTTCGGCATCG
>JBIJDI010000321.1:0-3599 GCA_044344235.1 Sulfuritalea sp.
GCGCAGCCGGGTCGGGTCGCCACGCAGCCAGGGCGGCACGTCGCCGGCATCGATGTCAATCGTCAGCCCCTTGCCGCGCGCCTGCTCGCCAATCAGCGAGCGCGTGTAATCGAGAACCGCCGCCAGCGAAAAGTCGGTCTGTTCCAGCGTCAGCTTGCCGGCCTCGATCTTGGACAGGTCGAGGATGTCATTGATGATCGACAGCAGATGCTCCGCGGCGGTATCGATCTTGCCCAGCCGGTCGGCCTGCTCCGGACTCGTTTTGCCTCGCCGCAGCAGATGGGTGAGGCCGATGATGGCGTTCATCGGGGTGCGGATCTCGTGGCTCATGTTGGCCAGGAAGCTGCTCTTGGCCTGGTTGGCGACTTCGGCGCGCTCGCGCGCCTCGTCCAGTTGTAGGGTGCGGCTGGCGACCAGGGCTTCGAGGTGATGGCGATGCTGGTCGAGTTCCAGGCCCAGGCGCTTCTTCTCGGTGATGTCCTCCTTGACCCCAACATAGTGGGTGATGCGGTCGTCGGCCTGGCGGATGGGGGTGATGAAGACGAATTCGATGTATTCGCTGCCGTCCTTGCGCTTGTTGTAGAGCTCGCCCTTCCATGGCTCGCCGGCGGCCAGCGTGCTCCACATCGACAGGTAGGTCGCGGCCGGCGTTTTTCCGGATTGCAGGAACTTCGGGTTTTGCCCGATGGATTCCTCGCGGCTGTAGCCGGTGTTCGCGACAAACGCTTCGTTAACGTATTCGATGATCGCGTTGACGTCGGTGATGACGATGCTTTCCGGGCTCTGCTCCACCGCCAGCGACAGCTTGCGCAGCGACTCCTCGACCTGCTTGCGTTCGGTGATGTCGCGCACGTAGGCGCTGAACATCGTATTTCCCTTGTCCGATAGCGAGCCGATGGTCAGCTCGATGGGGAAGCGGCTGCCGTCGGCGTGCATCCCGGGCACTTCCACCCGTGTGCCGATGATCTTCGGGTCGCCGGATTCGATGAAGCGCGCCATGCCCTGGCGGTGTCGTTCGCGGTACTCGGGCGGTACGATCAGCTCGGCGACGGTGCGCCCCACGGCCTGCGCTTTCGTGTAGCCGAAGATCGCCTCGGCGCGCGAATTCCAGACCATCACCTCGCCATTCTGGTTCATGCAGATCACGGCATCCATGGACGAATCGAGCAGCAACTGCGTCCGCAGCAGCGTCTCCTTCAGCGAATCCGCAGTCAGGCGCAGGTTCAGCTCCATCCGCGTGCGCTCGGTGATGTCGCGCGAAATGCCGAAGGTGCCGATCACGGTGCCGTTGGCGTCATGCAAGGGCCCCTTGCTGGCGAGGAAGGTGCGCGTGCCCTTGGCCGTTTCGAGAACTTCCTCGGCGGTCCGGGTCAGGTTTTCCGTTCTGATCTGGCGGTCGGTTTCCATCAACAATTCAGCGTCTGCCGCGGGGAAGATCGCGCTGTCGTCCTGCCCCAGCACCTCCTGCTGCGTCTTGCCGACCATCGCGCAGGCGGCGGGATTGAACAGCAGGTAGCGACCTTCGTTGTCCTTGACGAACATGCAGTCCTCGGAACTTTTGGCCAGGACGTTCAACAGTTCCAGGGCGCGCAGCTTCTCGGCCTGTGCCGTGCGGTCGCGCCGGACATCGTCCAGGCGTCGCCGCTGGCGCAGGATAGACGCGCCGGCGACCGTCATGAACAGCACCAGCAAACCCGTCAGCACCGTCCACAGGGAGTCACGCCAGGCTTCCGCAAAAAACTCGGCGCGGTCGATTTTGGCGATCAGGAACCAGTCGGTGCCGGGTACCGCGCGCACCACGCCCATCGCCTCCACCGCGCGATAGTCCATGCCTTCGACCAACTGGCCCTCTTTGGCTTCGCCGCGCAGTACCTGGGCGGCCAGGAGCTTCGGCGTTGCCACCGGCGCGCGAAGCTTCCCCGCCGCGTCGGCCTGATAACGCAATCCATTGAGGAACAGCACCTGGTCGCCGTCGCGGCGTACCAACAGGGTTTCGGCGCTGACGCTGGGCACCGGCCAGCTTTGCAGCAGGGGCGACAAATAACCGGCGGGATCGGTGCCGAGCACAATCATCGGCCCCGGCCGATCACCCCGTTCCGAGAACCTGACAATAAAGCCGAGCAGCAGCCGGCCGCCGGAATCGTGATAGTGGACGAACTGGCTTGCCCGACCGGTTCCGGCAACGGCGGCCGCGCGCAGCACCGGGTCGATCGATGTCTTGCTCGTCGCGGAAACCCATGCGTCACCCTGTTCGTCGATCAGCAGGACGCTGTCATAGCCTTTGGCAGCGCGGAATTGTTCGAGGCGCGTCAGCAGTTGTTCGAAGCTTGCGCGGTCGCCGTGTTCTTGCCACTGGCGATAGTAGCCGGCCAGCAGGCGGCTGGAATTCAGGAAGCGGGTGTCGCCCTGCCGCTCAGTGAGCCAGTCGGCAATTTGCCGCGTCTTGAGATCGGTGATGGTCTGCAGACGGACCGTTTCCGTTTCCCGATGCTGGCCGATGCCGTGCACGACGGCCGTCGCCGTCACGGCGACAATCACCGTGGCTGCCAGCGCCAGCGGCAGGCGCAGCGACGGCAGGGGTAGCTGGGTCGGGGAATCCGTCGCGGCGTCCGGATCGCGCAGCCGGCTTTGCATCAAGTGGTAGAGCAGCAACGCCGTGATGCCGACGAAGAGCCAGCCTTTCAGCGTGCTGGCAACGACGATCATTGCCGGATCGTTCAGCAGCAGGACGACGATGCGGTCGGACACCAGTATCCACAGCGCGCCGAAGACGGCGTAGCCCAGCACCACGGTCAGCGTCGCGGTACGGCCCCGGCTGGTATGGGTTTGCTCAGGTTTCATGGGTTCCTGTCCTGATGCTGTTCCGCAATCGTGGTGAATTCATCGAAGGCCGCGAGGAAGGCGTCGGTGACATCGGGGTCGAACTGGCGGCCGCGCTCGGCGGTGATGATTTCCAGCGCTTCCTGGAAAGGCATCGCCTCCTTGTACACCCGTTTCGAGATGAGGGCGTCGAAGACATCCGCCAGTGTCATGATCCGCGCCGAGATCGGTATGGTGTCTTCCGCCAGGCCATCCGGGTAGCCCCGGCCGTCCCAGCGCTCATGGTGCCAGCGGGCGATTTCCCTGGCCAGCGCGAGAAACTCGACCGGCGACTCGATGTCCTGTTCGGCGAGATCGATCGCGTCGCTGCCGAGGCGGGCATGGGTCTTCATGATCTCCCATTCCTCCGGGGTCAGCTTGCCGGGTTTTTGCAGGACGGAATCGGGAATGCCCACCTTGCCGATGTCGTGCAGCGGCGCGGAATGGGTCAGCATCTTGATGTAGGGATCGTCGATCGTCGCGGCGAAGCGCGGATGGTCGCGCAACCGGGTGGCCAGCAGGCGCACATAGCTCTGGGTGCGCAGGATGTGGTTGCCGGTCTCGGGGTCGCGGGTCTCGGCGAGATGGGCCAGGGCGCGGATGCTGACGGTCTGGATCAGCTCGTTCTCCGCCATGCGGCGCGCCACCTCGGCTTCCAGCACCGTGTTCTGGTCGCGGAACCAGCTCAGCGCAACCCGCGCCAGCAACTGGCTGCGCACCCGGGCAAGGACAACATCGGG
>JBIJDI010000322.1:0-3595 GCA_044344235.1 Sulfuritalea sp.
GACCATCAAGAAGATGTCGCTGGAACTCGGCGGCAACGCGCCTTTCATCGTCTTCGACGATGCCGACGTCGATGCCGCCGTGGCAGGCGCGATGCTTTCCAAGTACCGCAACACGGGGCAGACCTGCGTCTGCACCAACCGCTTCCTGGTGCAGGAAGGCGTGCACGACGCCTTCGCGCAGAAGCTTGCCGCAGCGGTAGGCGGGCTCAAGGTCGGCTACGGGCTGGAGGAGGGCGTGACGCAAGGTCCGCTGATCGACGACGCCGGGCTGGCCAAGGTCGAGGAACTGCTGGCCGATGCGGTGGCGCAGGGCGCGCACGTGTTGTGCGGCGGCAAGCGCCATGCAAAGGGCGGCACATTCTTCGAACCGACCGTGCTTTCGGGTGCGAAGCCGTCGATGCGCCTCGCTCGCGAGGAAATCTTTGGCCCGGTGGCGCCGATTTTCAGCTTCAAGGACGAAGCGGAAGCGGTACGTATGGCCAACGACACCGAGTTCGGCTTGGCCGCCTATTTCTACAGCCGCGACATCGCCCGTGCCTGGCGCGTCGGCGAGGCGCTCGACTACGGCATGGTCGGCATCAACTCGGGGATGATCTCCAATGAGGTCGCGCCCTTCGGCGGCGTCAAGCAATCGGGTCTGGGGCGCGAAGGCTCGAAACATGGCATCGAGGAATACCTGGAGATCAAGTACCTGGCCATGGCCGGACTGTGACAGCGCGATGAGCAGGCGGTGAAGCTCCCCGCTTCGATGCGGGCGCTGGGTCACCGCCCGTTCCGGCTGTACTTCTTCGGCCAGGCGGTTTCCATCCTCGGTTCGTGGATCCAGCAGGTCGCACTGGCCTGGCTGGTGTATCGCCTGACCGGTTCGGCGGCGCTGCTGGGGCTGGCGGCCTTCGCCGCGCTGGCGCCGATGCTCGTGGTCGGGCCGCTGGCCGGCGCGTGGATCGATCGCCACGACCGGCGCCGGCTGTTGATGCAGGTGCAGGTACTGCTGTTCATCCAGGCCAGTGCACTCGCGGCGCTGACCTGGTTCGACCTGATCGGGCCGGCCCTGATCATTCTCATGTCATTGTCGCTGGGCGTGCTCAACGCCTTCGACACGCCGCTGCGCCAGTCGCTGATTCCGCCCATGGTCGGCGGGCGTGAGGACCTGCCGAATGCGCTGGCGCTGAACGCCATGCTGTTCAATCTCGGTCGTTTCGTCGGCCCGCCGATCGCAGGCTTGATGCTGGGCTTCATGTCCGAGGCCGCGTGTTTCCTGCTCAACGCATTTTCCTATCTTGCGCTGCTGTGGGGCGTGGCGGCCATGCGTTTGCCGGCGAATGCCAAGGCCGGCGGCAGCGTCGGCCATGTCTTCAAGGAGGGGGTGCGTTATGCCCTCGATACCTGGCCGATACGCACACTGCTGATTGTTCTGGCGCTGCTCAATTTCACCGCCTCGGCCTATGCCGTGCTGCTGCCGGTCTTCGCCCGCGAGGTGTTCCACGGCGACGCGCGTACCCTGGGCCTGCTGTGGGGCGCAGCCGGTTGCGGCGCATTTGCTGCGACGCTGGTGCTGGCGACGCGCACGTCGGTGCGCGGTGGCCTTAATCTGGCGATCTTCTGTGTGGTACTGGCAGCGCTTGCGCTGGTCGTGTTTCCGCTTACGGCAAACATCGCGATTGCCCTGCCGGCCCTGGCGGCGTTGGGCTTCGGCATTTCGGGCGCCAACGTCGGCATCAATACGGTGATGCAGACCATTGCCCCCGATCGGCTGCGCGGCCGCGTGGTTTCATTCTTTTCCAGCATCCGCTTCGGCCTCGACGCGGTCGGCGGCCTGCTGGCCGGCAGCGTCGCCGCGCTGACCACGGCGCCCGCCACCTTGCTCGGCGAATCTGCGATACTGCTGGCCCTTTGCGTCTGGTTGCTGCTGCGCGCCGGACGTCTGCGCCAATCGCTGCCCCACTGATGACCACCCCATGATCTCGACCGAAATCCTGCTTGCCTTTCTCGCCGCCTCGGCCCTTGTCACGATTGCACCCGGCCCGGACAACCTGATGGTGCTGTCGGTCGGCATCAGTCGCGGACGTTCGGCGGGGATCGGCTTTGGTCTGGGCTGTGCCCTGGGCTGCTTTGTCCATACGCTGTGGGCGACGCTGGGGATCGGCGCCGTGGTGCTGGCTTCGGAATCCACCTTCACCACGCTGAAAATGGCCGGCGCGGCCTATCTGGTTTATATCGGCATCAATGCCTGGCTCAATGCCGGAAAGATGGCGCTGATCACGCTTGATCCGGGCAGCGCAGAACCCATTTCCGCTCATCTGCGCCGCGGCTTCATCGCCAATGTGATCAATCCCAAGGTGGCGCTGTTCTTCATCGCCTTCCTGCCGCAGTTCGTCGATCAGACGCGCGGTGCGGTGTGGCCGCAGATGCTGGTGTTGGGTGTTTTGTTCGCGGCGCTGACGGTGGTGATTTTCGGTAGCCTCGGCTGGTCCGCCGGCAGCATCGGCGTACGACTGCAGCAGCAGCCGAAACTGGCGGTCTGGCTGGACCGCTGCGCGGGTACGATATTCTTTGGCTTGGCCCTGCATCTGGCCACCACGGGGCGCTAGTCGCCGTATCGCCAGCGCCGACTTGTGCGGCGCACCAATTCTGGCATCCATCTTGCTCTTCATTGTCTGTGACTATGGACAACAGGAGCAATCATGGATGCGACCGAACTTCTCGCGATGCTGACGCTGGCGGCCGTTGCGCCCTATGTGACCGCGGCCGCAGCGTCCTTGATCAGGCGTTCCGGCAGGCCCTAAACTGGTGCAGATGCACCAGTCTGATGCCATTTTCCGACCGTCAGGGTGGGCCCAGCCTGACCGGGTAGCTGTTTCGGCGCCATTGAGCGTCAGCTAGTTCTTTTGGAGGCGGAAGGTTTTGCGGATCACTTCCAGAGCCTCAGGGCTGTCCCATTCCTTGGCGCCGTAATACTTGCCGACGACCCGCCCCTGGGCATCGACCAGAATGGTCAGAGGAATCTTGTTTGCGCCGAGCATGTTCTCGAGCAGCAGCCGGGTATCGATGAAATGGCTGAAGGCGGTTCCGGACTTTTGCAGGAAGGCCCTTGCGGGCTCCGGGTAGTCGTCGGTTGAAATTCCGATCACGGTGAACTGCTTTCCCCCATTGCGCCGGGAGAGCCGATCAAGCGAGGCCATTTCCTGGCGGCACGGACCGCACCAACTGGCCCAGACGTTGATGATCAGCGGCGACCCGCGATAATCCGAAAGCAGGCGGGAGGGGCCCGACAGACCTTGCATCGGCGCGTCGCGCAGGATTCCGCCGACGTCCACTTCGCCGGGAGTCTTCGCTGCGGCTGGCATCGTCGCGCCGAGCAGCAGCAGGATAATCGCAAGGGCGGCTTTCAGTCTCACTGACTTGCTCCCCCATCAGCCGCCGAAGCGGGCCAGCAGTTCCATCAGTGTCTGCTTCTCTTTGGCCGTAAAGGGCGTGCAGACGCGATTTTCGTGCGTGCTGACGAGTTTGTCAGCCTGGCGTAGCAGTTTGGCTCCGGCAGCCGTGAGATAGAGGTGTTTGTGGCGGCGATCGGTAGTTGAGGCCAGCCGTTCGA
>JBIJDI010000323.1:0-3590 GCA_044344235.1 Sulfuritalea sp.
GCTTCGGCCACAAGCCTCGTGATCAATTCCACTGCAGGGAATAGCTACATTGACAAGGCCGGCCCGTTGGTGATTGCCGGAATCAGCGGCGGTGGCGGGCAAGTGTTCCTAACAGCGAGCGGGGCACTTACTCAGACTGGCACCATGGTGAATGTCGGCTCACTCAACGCCACTACCACCGTGGGCGGGATCACTTTGCAAAATCTCGGGAACACGGTCACCAATCTGTATCTCACGGCCCCGGGGGCACTGGCGTACAAACAGACAGCGGGCTATACGGTCGTGCAGGCCTCAGGAAACGGAATGGATTTCGCTTCCGGCGGGAATCTCAATCTTGCAGCGGTGATTGCCGGCGGGCCGCTGAACATTGATGCGGGTTCGGGTGACGTGTCCTTGAGCACGACAGGCGCCATTTCGATTTCGGGTCCGGGCAAGGTGCTCGGCCGCAACCTCAATTTCAACTTTGCCAATGCGGTGACGTTCAGCGGTGGCAGCACGGCTGGTCAGTCGAACGACCTTAGCATCAAGGCCAGTGGCAATCTGACTATCAACGCGGCCAGTTTGAATGTCACGGGCGGTACGACGACCGCGGGCGCCGGCCAGAACCTGAAGAACGATGTGGTTATCGAGGCCGGCGGATTGCTGACCATTAAGACCACCGGCAATTTCACTATGGGCGGCGGCACGGCCAATTCGAACGCCTCAACGGCGGTGGCGCAAGCCAATGCCTTCCTGACCGCCGGGCAGCTCGACCTGAAAGTAGGCGGGAATTTCCATGTCAATGGCGGAACGGCCAACCTGGCTGGCGGCGAATCCAACGCAAGCGCCATCGTGCTGGTCAAGTCGGGCAAGGCTGTCGATGTCACGGGTAACTTTGTCCTGACCGGCGGCAAGATCACCGGCGCCGGAACGAAGGCCACCGCGCTGGCGATCTTCGATCCGGAACTGCCACTGGAGATCAAGACCGGAGGCAGTGTCGCGGTTGTCGCCGGTAGCACTCCGTCCTCTTCCTCAAGCCTGCTGGCTTCGGCCAGCATTATCAACGCTGGCCCGATCAAGTTCACCATTGGCGGCTCGGGCGCCTTCACCCATCCGGTCCCCGCGATTGCCACGTTGCTGGGGGCGGGCATACAGGGCGGTCTGATCATCGCCGGCGGCAAGGGCTCGGGCTTGTATGATGTATTCGACAATCCGGTGACCACCAACGACTACCCGATCAGCTACAAATTCACGAGCGGCGGAGTCCTTACGCTGATTACCGACATGGCGGGTTATGCGGATGCCCTCGTCAAGTCGCGGGCGCCGCTGGGGATCGATGAATCGCTGTTGGGCTACATCAATTTCTCGATCAATACCGAAACACTCAGCAAGACCCGGCGCGGCGGCGCCGATCAGGGCAATTTCAAGCGCAAGTCCTCGGGACAATGCAGCTAAGGAGAGTCTCATGAAAGCCATTCGCACCATTCTTGCGCTGGTCGCATGCCTGATCGCCGGCAGCGCGTTCGCCAACGGCACCATCATCCAGCTCTCCGGAACGCTTTCGGTCAAGCGGGCCGATGGCTCGACGCGGATTCTTTCGATGAAGTCGGAAGTGATCCCCGGCGACACGCTGGAAACGCAGAAAGACAGCTACGCGCAAATCAAGTTCAAGGATGGCGCGACGATCACGCTGAAGCCGAACACGCAGTTCACCGTCGCTGCATACACCTTTGTCGAAGCCAAGCCGCGGGAGGACAACGCAGTGTTCAGCTTGCTGAAAGGCGGCATCCGCGCAGTATCCGGCCTGATCAGCAAGCGCGGCGACCAGGACGCCTACAAGATGAGCACGACGACGGCGACCATCGGCATTCGCGGCACGATATTTGAAGTGGACGACTGCAAGACCGGTCGCTGCAAGAAGGAAGGCAGTAGTGGCGATGAGGGGCAGGAGGCGGGCGTCTATGTCAGCGTGCGCGATGGTGAAGTACTAGTGACCAACAGTGCCGGTTCCCTGTCGCTGTCGACGGGGCAGTTCGGCTTCATCGCCGCGGCCAACCTCATGCCGAAACTGCTGCCCGGCGATCCGGGTCTGGGTTCGATTCCCCAGGCTTCGCTGATCGAAACCGTGACCTCGGGCGGCAAGAACAAGGGCGTCTGCGACTGACGTCTTGGCGCAAGGGGCGAACAGGGCCTGAGTTGGGCAGCTTTTTGGGCTTTGGGCACCCCGGCGGCCGGCCATAATTTGCCAGTGTCCGTCATTCCGGTCCGGGTTGAACCGCAGCCCGGCTCCTTGCCATGAGTGCTATCAGCGCATCTGATTCCGTTTCCACGCCACTGCCCGAAAAGATCGCCTTGCTGGTGCATGAGGCGCGCTGGCTGCTGGTCGGCCTCGTCGGCCTCTATCTGGGACTGGTGCTGTGGGGCTTCGAGCGCACCGATCCGGGCTGGTCGCACGCGGCCACCGTGGAGCGCATTGCGAATCCGGGCGGGCGCTTCGGCGCCTGGCTGAGCGATCTGCTCCTCTACATTTTCGGGTTGTCCGCCTGGTGGTGGGCAGCCTTGCCCTTGTTCCTGCTGGCATGGGGCTACCATCGTCTGAGCCACATTTTTGGCGGCGATCGACGGCCGCTGTTAATCGCCTTGGCCGGCTTCGTCATGCTCTTGCTGGCCAGTAGCGGTCTGGAGGCCATGCGTTTCTGGAGCCTGAAGATTGCCCTGCCGTTGGTGCCTGGCGGCATGCTTGGTGTCGAAGTCGGCCGTCAGGTGACGCAGTATTTGGGTTATACCGGCGGCACACTGATTCTGCTGGCGCTGGCCATGATCGGTTTCAGCCTGTTCACCGGTGCATCCTGGATAACCATTGCCGAAAAGTTCGGCCTGCTGCTGGAAGGCGCCTATGTTGGAACGCGCAGCCTGTGGGACAGCTGGCAGGATCGCCGCTACGGCAGGGTAGTGGCCGAGCAGCGCGAGGGCGTGGTCGAAACCGTACGCCGCAAGCTTGAGGACAATCCGTCGCCTCCGATCCGGATTGAGCCCGTTGAAGCCGTGGTGCCGGTTGCGCCCAAGGCCGTGGCCCGCGCCGACAAGGAACGCCAGGCGCCACTGTTTTTCGATGCGCCGGGCGGCGCGTTGCCGCCGCTGCACCTGCTGGCCGAGCCCTCGCACAATCTGGCAGATCTGCCTTCCGCCGAGACCCTCGAATTCACATCGCGCCTGATCGAACGCAAGCTCGCCGACTTCAATGTCGAGGCCAAGGTATTGACGGCGCACCCCGGGCCGGTGGTAACGCGCTACGAGATCGATCCGGCGGTGGGTGTCAAGGGCAGCCAGATCGTCGGCTTGGCCAAGGATCTGGCGCGCGCACTGTCGCTGGTGTCGATCCGTGTCGTGGAGACGGTGCCCGGCAAGTCCTGCATGGCGTTGGAGCTGCCCAACCCGAAGCGGCAGATCGTGCGCCTGTCGGAAATCATCGGCTCGCAGGCCTACCACGGCATGCATTCACCCCTTTCGGTGGCATTGGGCAAGGACATCGGCGGCCAGCCGGTGGTGGTCGATCTGGCCAAGATGCCGCACCTGCTGGTGGCGGGCACCACCGGCTCGGGCAAGTCGGT
>JBIJDI010000324.1:0-3588 GCA_044344235.1 Sulfuritalea sp.
ATTCGCCACTGACGATGTCAATCGCAAAGCCCTGGATCTTGGTTTGCCCGGATTTCCAGAAGATGGCGGCGATCGAGAAGCGGCCGAGCAGTGCGATCAGCGAATCGGGAATGGCGCCGAACAGATCGATGGTCTGTTCCAGCAAGTTTCTAAGTTTCGGGATCATTGCCGGAGTCCGGTTACGGCGCCACTGCGCAGCAGCAGCCCGAGTGTGTCAGTCAAGTCGAACACTGCATCGGTGGCCAGCGCCGTCTCGACCGCGTCGCCGAAGCAGCACCCGTCGCGCAGGGATTGCACGAAAGCCGCTGCGCCCGCACTGATTCTGTATGTCTCCACCTCCAGTTCAGCGCGCAAGACGAGCGCCGACTCCGGCAGCGTCGTGTCGATCTCGGCCAGGCGGGAATCGACCTCGTCGCCTTGGTGGGCATACCAGAGCGCGACCACGGCATGGGGTGAAACCAGAACATTCAGCGAAGGGTGCAACTCAAAACGCGTTTCGGGCAGGCGCTCCGGATTCGCCAGCAGGGGAGCAATCGCCGCGGGCAGGAGTGATATGGCGTCGGCTGCGTGATACGCCCGGACCCGAAGCATTTCGAGCCGCGCGAGGTCGGCCAGGTAGGGAAGTCCGGCTGCAGGTGGAAAGGCTTCGATGAAATCGGGAAACTCGTTTCCGTAGTGCGCCATGACTGGAGAACGCGGTGGATGAGCGCGGGCGAACACGCCCGCGGCAGCGCGAAAGAACTCTTCGCCGACCAATGCCTGGGTCACGGGAAAGGTGTCGGCCAGCGCATCGATCAGCGACACCATGACATTGTTGCGATAGACCGCGAAGCGCCGACCCGGATCCGACTGGTTCCAGGTCGTCAGCCCTGGTGGGCACGCGGGCTGCGTCGAGAAAAGCTTGTCGGCAAATACGCGGTGATCGCTCATGCCGGGACTTCCTGCCGCTGGCGGACGTGTACCGCCGCCATGATCGCTTCGGCCTGATGGGCCTCGGCCAGCAGCACCGGGAATGTCGGAATATCGTTGTCGCGTTCGATCAGGGTCGGGATCGACCCCAGCAGTTCCAGCGCAAATGCGTAGAGGTCCCAAACGGCCTGCGCCACAGGCGAGCCGTGGCTATCGATCAGCAGCGGCGCGCCGGCGTCGTCGACATCCTGGGCAAACCCCGCCAGATGAATCTGGCCCACGGCATGCAGCGGCAACGCCTCGATGTAGGCACGAGGGTCGCGGTGATGATTGACGCAGGCGACATACACGTTGTTCACATCGAGCAGCAGGCCGCAGCCGGTGCGCTTGACTATTTCGGCAATGAACTCGGTCTCGGGCATTGTTGATGCGGCGAATTCGACGTAGGTCGCGGGGTTCTCCAGCAGCATTCGGCGCTTGAGGCTGTCCTGGACCTGATCAACATGCGCGCAGACGCGGGCCAGAGTTTCGGCGTTGTAGGGCACCGGCAGCAAATCGTTGAGGAAGGTTCCGCCGTGACTCGCCCAGGCCAGGTGTTCCGAGAATGATTCGGGTTGGTAACGGTCCAGCAACCGCACCAGACGATCAAGGTGCTGTTCGTCGAGGGCGGATTCGCCGCCGATCGACAGGCCGACACCATGAATCGACAGCGGATAGCGTTCGCGGATGAGCCCCAGATAGTGATGAAAGGGGCCGCCGTCCACCATGTAGTTCTCGGCATGAACCTCGAAGAAGCCCAAGTCCGGTGCGGACGCGAGAATCTCGAGAAAATGCTCGGGTTTGAGGCCGACACCACCCCGGGCGGGCAATCCCGGAGTGGTACCAGCGGCAGCGGTTGGCCTCATGACGATCCTGACTGTCGGCCTAGGCGCGGCGAGTCGGAATCAGTCGATCAGGCCTTCTTTTCCTTGAACTCGGCGAGTTGGCCCTTGCCGCTGGACGAGGTCGGCGAAGCGGTCTTTTCGCAGGTGCCTTTGGGTACGAACGACCAGGCATTGCCCTGATGATCCATCTTCGAGGTACCGGCGCAGGAGGTTCCGGCGCCCGCCTTGCAGTCGTTCTTGCCCTTCATCGCCACGCCGTAGCACTTTTCCTTTTCCATCTCCGCCTTCATGGCGCCGCCGTGGGAGGCGGCCGAGGCAGTCACGGAAGTCATGGTCAGTGCGGCGCCAAAGGCGAAGGCGAGGGAAGCGGCGGTCATTGTCTTGTTCATGGTCTATCTCCTTGATCTGTTAGGGTAAGGGGTGCTGCAATGCCGGCTTGCGAGATCGCAATCAGGCCTGCTGCTGACATAGTCGGGCAGGCTCCGGATTCCTTACACCTTACCATTTCAAGCTTAATGAATTTCCCTGGTTTCGAGGAACTTCACTTCCGGGTGGCGTTCCTGGGTCATCGACAGGTTGACCCGGTTGGGCGCCAGATAGACGTAATCTCCGGCGCCGTCGAGCGCCACATTGACGCCGGCCTTGTCGGCCAGGGCGCGGATTGCCAGATCATCGCCGCGCAGCCAGCGCGCTGTGGCGACGGGGTAGGGCTCGAACATCACGTCGACGCCGTACTCGAATTCAAGGCGGTGGGCGACGACGTCGAACTGCAGCGTACCGACTGCTCCAAGGATCAGGTCGTTGCTGTGGATCGGTTTGAACAACTGCGTCGCGCCTTCTTCGGCCAGTTGCTGCAGGCCTTTTTGCAGCTGCTTCATTTTCATCGGATTGCGAATCTGGGCGCGACGGAAGTGCTCCGGCGCGAAGCAGGGGATGCCGGTGAACTTGAGGTCCTCACCTTCACTGAAGGCGTCGCCGAGCAGGACCGTGCCGTGATTGGGAATGCCGAGGATGTCGCCCGGCCAGGCTTCGTCCGTCGTGTTGCGGTCCTGCGCCATGAAGGTAATGGCGTTGTTGACCGCCAGCGTCTTGCCCGTCGAGCGCTGGCGCAGCTTGATGCCGCGTTCGAACTTGCCGGAACACACGCGCACGAAGGCGATCCGGTCGCGATGCTTGGGGTCCATGTTGGCCTGGATCTTGAACACGAAGCCGGAGAACTTCGGTTCGCCGGGCTGTACCAAACGTGTTTCGGTCGCCCGCGGCTGCGGGCCGGGTGACAACTCGACCACGGCATCGAGCAGGGACTGCACGCCGAAGTTATTTACTGCCGAGCCGAAATACACCGGGGTCTGCTTGCCGGCGAGATAGGCTTCCCGATCGAAGGCGTGCGAGGCGCCGCGCACCAGTTCGACTTCCATGCGCAGTTCCTCAATCTGGTCCGGCATCAACTCGTCGAGGCGCGGGTTGTGCAGCCCCTCGATGACCTCGGAGGTGCCCTTTTCGGCTTGCGGGTCGAAGAAGTAGATGATGTCGTCGTAGAGGTGGTACACGCCGCGAAAGCGCTTGCCCATGCTGATGGGCCAGGTCATCGGGGCGCACTGGATGTCGAGCACCGATTCGATTTCGTCGAGCAGTTCGATCGGCGGGCGGCCTTCGCGGTCGAGCTTGTTGATGAAGGTCAGGATCGGCGTGTCGCGCAGGCGGCAGACGTTCAGGAGCTTGATGGTCTGGGCTTCGACGCCGTTGACCGAGTCGATCACCATCACTGCCGAATCGACCGCCGTCAGCGTGCGGT
>JBIJDI010000039.1:0-12407 GCA_044344235.1 Sulfuritalea sp.
CCCAGATCGCCGCTTGCCCTGATCTGGGGAACCTTGATCTGCCCCTCGGCGCCGATTGAAACGTCCTCCAGGCGCAACTGCACTTTCGGCAGCAGCGAGAGGCGCAGCGCCTTGATTTTTACCGGCTGCTGAAACTGCGCCGCGGCCGCTTTCTCGAATTGAGGAATCTGGCCATCGTAGGAGATCAGATGAACAGCCACCAGGGCCGCCAGCCCCAGCGCAAGCGGCAGCGCCAAATTGCGCGGTTTGGTTGAAGCCAGCTTGGCACCCTTCGCCGCAGTCCGCTTGCGTGCCTCCTCGGCGGCCTCCTGCTCATCGCGCCGGTACTTCTCTTCCGCCTCGCGCCAGGCCTGCTCTTCCGCTCTCACACGGGCGCGTTCCTCGGCTTCGTGGCGATTGCGCTCCACCTCGCGGAGGGCTTCTTCCTCGGCCGCCCGGCGGGCCTGCGCCTCGGCATCGCGTTGCGCCAGTTCCCTGGCCAGCAACTGTGCCTGTGCTTCGGCTTCAAGTCGGGCGCGTTCGGCGGCTTCGCGTCGGGCCCATTCCTCGGCCAGCAGCCGGGCCTGCGCTTCTGCTTCACGCCGGGCATTTTCCTCGGCGTCGCGCCGAGCCAGTTCCACGGCCGTCCGCTTCGCTTGTGCTTCCGCTTCCTGTCGAGCGGCATCGGCGGCTTCCCGTCGCGCCTGCTCCTCGGCCAGCTTTCGAGCCTGTGCTTCGACTTCCTGCCGGGCCTGCTCGGCGACTTCACGGCGTGCCTGTTCCTCGGCCTCGTGATCGTGAACCTCGGCATCCTGCGGCGAACGCTCCGTCCCCCGGCGCCGGGCCTTGAGCTTGGCGCGCAGCTCCTGCGCCTTGCGCTCGGAGTGCTCGGCCTGCACACTTTCTGCGTCACGGATCAGGTCGTCCGCGACAAGCGCTGCCAGGGCCTCCTCAAGGCTCGCCGCGGACACGAAGTCCAGCCTTTCCTGCAGCGCCGCGACGGAGGATGTTCCATCGATTGCGTCCAGCAGTTTGCGCAGATCGCTCGCAAGCGAGTGAGGCGCCGCGGTCGCCAGATGCGTGCCTTTTTCAGTCCTGGTATAGATCGTGGCTCTGTTCATGGTGTCTGGATTGGCGGATTCAATGATGGACGTTGGGTTGATTGGCCGGGAAAGTAGTGGCTGACGCCCGCTTCACCTGGCCTGCTGGATTTCTGTCTTGAGCTGCAGTAGCAAGGCCTCGATCCTCGCCGAGAGCTTGCCAAAATCGACGATGGCCTGATCGCCCAGGCGAACGATCCGGCCGTTCTTGATGGCGTCGGCGATGGACTCCGACTGGCGATGAAATTCCTGATGAATCGCCAATAGCTCGCTGGCAGAACCGAATCGCGCAAGTTCGCCCGCATTGGCCGCCAGCCATTGGCCCAGGCTGCATCCAGCCTCGTCGCCAATCGGCTGCGTGTCGAAGTCCTCGCTGCGAATAGTGTCGATCGCCAGATGGAACTTCATTTTCCACGACCGGTGCATGTCTATGGCACTGTCGAAATCGAATTCCTGCATGGTTGATGCCTCGTCTCACGGAGCCTGCAGATTGTACGGTAACACTGCTGGCCGCAACCGGTTGAGAGTCAAAGTTGCCCTTGTCATCGCGGTCAGCCCGCAAACATCCGCACGCCGCCCAGCATAATGCGCACGACACCGCTAACCAGCAGAGCCGTTCCAACCGACATGGCCACCGAGAACAGCGCATCCCTGCGGCCGATGGTCTTGAGCATCACGGCGAACGTGGACACGCAGGGGATATAGAAGGTCAGGAACAACAGCAGCGTCACGATCTGCACCGAGTCGAGTCGGCTGCCGATTTCCTGGGTGCCCAGCGCCTGGTAGATCATCAGCAGCGAGAGCTCCTTGCGCAACACGCCGAACAGCAAAGGCACGCCCAGAGCCAGCGGCAGGCCCAGCCACCAGACGGTGACCGGTGCCAGCAGGATGTTGATGAGGTTGTCCGCGCCGACGTGGTTGAACAGGGCCAGCACCACGCTGCCGCCCACCAGCAAGGGCGTAACGATGGTCAATATGTCGCTGGTGCGCTCCCAGGTCTCGGCCAGCAATACGCGCCAGGTAGGCAGTGCATAGACCGGGATCTCCTGAACCTGGCCGGGGCCGAGTTCCCGGTTGCGCCGCGACAGCAGCCGGCCCATGCCGGCAATGATGATCAGGGTCAATGCAAATATGCCGAACACCCCACCGGCGCCGAGGTATTTTCCAGCGATGGCGAGGATGATGGCGGAACGTGCCGAGCACGGGACAAAAGTGATCAGTACCGAGGCAATCACCCGCTCCCGGCCGCTGGTGGCCTTTGCCGCGCCGGAAATAGCCGGCACATTGCAGCCCAGTCCGAGCAGGAAGGGCACGGCCACGCCGCCATGCAGGCCTATCTGGTGGAAGCCGCGATCGACCACGAAGGCGATGCGGTGCATCAGGCCGGCCTCTTCCAGCGCGACCAGCAGCATGACCAGCGGGATCATGTAGGGCACCACGATGCCGACCAGACCGATGAGGCCATCCAGCACGGCGCGACCGACGACGCCCCCGGTGGACTGCGGCTGCCAATCGACAAATGCTTCAGTCAGCCGCGCGGTGGTCATGGAGTCGATCCAGCCGCTGATCTCGAACACAACGAACAGCACGGCGGCAAACACGGCCAGGCTGCCGATCAGGCCCCACTGCGGATGCAGGAACAGTTCGTCCAGCCAGTAGCGCCAGTCGCGCCTGGCCGTCGGCGAGCCCATGCGCAGCGCCGCCTCGACCATCGTCGCGGCGCGATGGTGGCGATCGGCATGCAGTTCATCCGCCAGCGGCCGCGGCAGCCTCGCGCCGGCCGCTTCACGCAGAGCCTGAAACTCCGGAAGCAAAACAGGAAAATGCTGGCCCAGTTCTTCTTCGACGAAACCGTCCGCAGCCGCAAACTGCACCAGCAGCAAGGGATGCGGCACCCGGAATGCGGCATGGATCTCGGGCCGGTTCATGGCTGTCGTCAGCGCCTGCAGGCTGTCGGCGATATGCCTGCTGGGGGGTTGCGGCAAGGGACAGGTGGCCGCGCGCGCCGCCTCCACGGCGGTGCTGAAAAGCTGAGCGAGGCCCTGCCCCATCAGAGCCACCGTAGGTACCACCGGCATGCCCAGGAGTTCTTGCAAGGCCTTGATGTTGATGTAGAGGCCCTTCTTCGCCGCCTCGTCCATGTGATTGAGCGCCAGCACGATGGGGCGGCCGAGCTGGCTCAGTTCCAGCGTCAGTTCGAGATGGCTTTGCAGACTGCTGGCATCGACCACCTGAATGATCAGGTCGGGCGGCGCAAAGGGCGCTGGAGGACCCGAATCCTCGTGCACCGAAACCGGCGGGCGCTCGTCGCCCCACAGCAAATATTTCAGTGCGGAAAGATCGTCGCCCTCCAGATGATGCAGGGAATGGATGCTCGGCAGATCGACCACGCTGGCTTCATCGAAGCCGATCTGCACCGTACACTCGCGATAGACCCGGTGGGTGCCGGTCAATTCGCCGCGTTGCGGCGCGGTGCTCGACACGGCGTCGAACAGCGTCGTCTTGCCGCCGCCCGGCAGCCCGACCAGGGCGATGCGCAGGCGTCGCTCGCCGCGGAACAGCGGTGTACGCAGGGGAATGGAAACGTCGGCCATTTAGGGTGAAATAACTCGTTCGGAGCGACGGGTGTTCGTCGAGCGAAGCGAGCTGATCAGTAGCCCCGCCCCGGGGCGGGGATGGGGGTGGGGGGCCTTCAATTCGCCTTTCGCGTGTTTCATCATCGGCGGGTGACATTCACTGCCATCCGCGTTACAGCCTGTATTCAAGCTGAAGCCGCGACTGCAGGCGCTTGGAGTGTTTGAAGGCCTCCTTCAGCACCTGGCGATCCAGGTCGTTGAGCTTGTCCGGGTCGATGCGATTCTCCGCGCCTGGAGGAGTGCCGGGACGCTGATTGCGCAAGCGCAGTTGCTGGATGACGAAAAAGCTTTCGATCACCGCATCGATGTCGTCGCCGCCCAGCCGCTTCTGCTCGGCCGCCGCACGCAGCCGATCGACGGTGCTGCTGTGCGGAATGCCGTGCGCCAGCGCGATGATGCGGGCGGCGTCGACAAAGGGCCGCGCACCAAATGCCTTGAGATCAATCGTATGCGGGAAATCCGGATTATTGTCGTACACAAAGTCGCGAATCATGCCTACGGGCGGTGTGGCTTTCACCGCGTTCTCGGCCATGAAGCGAAGGAACATCTTGGCGTTGCCGGTCAGGTCCAGCAGCCATTTGCGCAAGGCCTTCGCCAGGGCCTCGTTGCCGTACAGCGCCCGAAAATCGAAAAAGATGGTGGCGTTAAGCAGTGCCTCGGGCTCCGGCAACCGCACCCACTGGGTAAAGCGCTCCTGCCATTCGTCCTGGGTCAGGCACCACAGCGGATTGCTGGCCATGATGTTGCCCTTGCACAGCGGGAAGCCGCAACGCGCCAGGCCTGCGTTGACATCGCGGGCGAAATCAAGAAAGCGCAATTGGAGCGCATCACGATCGGCAAAGTCGGGGCAGATGAAAATGATTCCGTTGTCCTGATCGGTGCTGAAGGTCTGCTCATCGCGGCCCTCGGAGCCGAAGGCCAGCCAGGCCCAGTCGAGCCCGAACAGATCGTGCTGCATCAGATTGATCTCGATCACGCGGCGCGTCAGCCGGTCGTTGAGGCCGGAGATGAACTGCGTCAGTTTCTCCGCACTGACGCCCTGCCCCAGCATGTTGAGGCACAGGCGGCGCACATCGCCGGCGGCCTGACTGAGGGCATCGATATCCATCGCGACCTCGATCACCTTGCGTATGCTGCGCAAGCCGATGCGTTGCAGGGCAAACAGGTCGCGCTCGGAAACCACTCCGATCAGCCGGTCTTCGGAGTCGACAATCACCAGGTGGCGAATTCCGTGCGTCGCCATGGTCAGCATGGCGTCGTAGGCGGTGGCATGTGCGGTGATGGTCGCGGGTGCGGTGGTCATCACTTCCTCGATCGGTGCCGTGGTGGGGTAGTTCGGAATCACCACGCGCCGCAGCGCATCGGTTTGGGTGAAGATGCCGATGGGCCTGTCCTCGGCGTTGGCCACCACCACCGAACCGACCTTGGCCTGCACCATGATCTCCATCGTGCGTCGAATCGAGGTCTCCTGCGTCACGCGCACGACCGTTGGCCGCAGGAAGCCTATCAACTGGCTGTTGAGCGACTGTTGTTCGGCGGTACGCTGGCCGAACTGGTCGCCGATCTGGCGTCGCGCTTCATCGAGCAGGCCGGCCACATGGTCGAGCACGAAGCGGTTGAACTCGCAACTGCCGAGCAGCAATTTGAAAAAGTCGGCGCTGGCGAGACGCCAGAGCGTTACATCCTCCACCGCGCTATAGATGTTGATCGCAGGCCGCTTCGCCGCCACGGCCGCCAGCGGGAAGCTCTGCCCCGGCTCCAGTTCGTACAGGGCCTGGTCGGTGAGCGTGACGTCGCCGGCCAGCCGCGCCTGCACCTTGCCGGACTGAATGATGAAGAGGTCCGGCGGCACATCGCTCGGCGTCGCGATGACTTCGCCCTTGGCTACCGCGAGGGAAGTCAGGCTGGCCACCAGACCATCGAGGGCGAACGCTCCCATGTCCTTGTAGGGGGAGTATGTGCGCAGAAAAGCGAGAAGTTCCTCGCGGGATTCAGAAGCCATCGGATTTTGCCTTTGTCATCAAGTTTCGATATGAAAACGGATTTTCAGGCCTTGCTGCAGCGTACGCGCCTGGCGCAGGGCGGCGAGCAAAACGTGCCGGTCGAATTCGCTCAGGCGACCCGGATCCAGCTGATTGTCCGGTGCCAGACCTGCCCCAACGCTGCCGACCTGAGCGGCGAGGCGGATGCCCTGCAGGGCATGAAAGGCGTGAACCGCGGCTTCGGCGTCGGAGGGCGTCATGCCGCCCTCTGCGGCGACCCGGCGCAACCGCGGCGCAGTGCCGGCCTCGGCGATGCCGGCACCCAGCGCCAGAATGCGGGCGGCATCGACAAAAATGCGCGAGCCGAACTTCTTCAAATCAATCGTTCCGCCAGACTCGGCCTGTACCGCGAAATCGCGCAGGCGTCCGAGCGGCGGCGATGCCGCCAGCGCATTGACCGTCATCATGCGCAGAAAAATATCGTTGCCGCGCGTAAGAGCAGACAGGCTGCGACGCAGCTCCACCGCCAGTCCGGCGTCGCCTGCCAGTGCGCGGAAATCGAAGAAGATCGCGGCGTTAAGCACGGCCTCCGGCTCCGGCGTGCGCACCCAGGTTGAAAAACTCTCCACCCATTCCGACAGCGAGAGACACCAGCGCGGATTGCCCGCCATCACCTCGCCGTCGCACAAGGGAAAGCCGCATTCGGCCAAGCCCTGGTTGACCGCGCGGGCAAAGGGAAGAAACAACTCGCGCAACTGGCGCGCCTCGCCGTCATCACTGGCCGAAAACACCAGGCCGTTGTCCTGGTCGGTGGTCAGCGTCTGCTCCAAACGCCCTTCCGACCCGAGTCCGAGCCAGCACCAGCGAGCCGGAGGCAGCCGGAAACGAGTCTCCAGCAAGGCCAGGAGACGTTCTCCGATGGCGTCATTGAGACGGGACAAGACCCGGGTCACGAGCGCCGGCCCGGCTTCTTCGTGGTGCAGGGCCATGGCCAACCCGCGCACTTCAGCGGCACACGCCACCAGCGTGGCGAGATCGGGCGCGCAGGCAATGCGCGCAGCAGATCGGGCAATGACCCCGGCCTGCGGGAGGATTTCGCTGTTCATCACGGCGTCAGTACTTGATGCGGGCAAAGTAAGTCTGCTGCGCAGCATCCAGCGCCTGCCTCAGGGTGACGATGCCCATGTCTGCGAGCAAGGGAATCATCTTCAGGAATACTTCGCCGGTGACGTAGGCATCACCCAGCGCAGTGTGCCGACCGATGACATTGATGCCCAGACGCTCGGCGATGATCTCCAGGCGGTGGGTTTCCTGATTGGGATGGATCACCGCGGACAGCATCAGCGTATCGAGGACCGGTTGCGTAAAGCGCACCCCCAGGCTGTCTTCCTTCAATTGGAAAAAGCGCATGTCAAAGGCGGCGTTATGTGCGACCAGAACGGTTTCACTGCAGAACTCATGGAACGCCGGCAGCACCACATCCAGCGTCGGCTGACCATTGACCATGGCCTCGGTGATGCCGTGGATCGGGATACCTGCGGGCTTCAGCGGGATTCGCGGATCGACCAGTTGATCGAAGATCTCCTGCCGCAGCAGGCGCTGATTCACAATTCGTACGGCACCCATCTGGATGATTTCATCGCCGTTGGAAGGCTCCAGGCCGGTGGTTTCGGTATCGAATACCGAGTAGGCGAGATCGGTCAACCGGCGATCCAGATCGATGCCCGACCCTTCTGCATCGCGCGAGGCGAACAGGTCGAAGTCGTAGTACTCCGGGCGGCTTTCGCTGTGCAGATGCTGGGTCTGGTCGATGGCCTGCATCTCGGGCACGACTGCGGCCGGCACCACGATGCGGAAGAAGGCGTTGTGCGCCGCCTTGTCGCGCTGGTACCAGATTTCGCCGCCATGCCGGTCGATCACATCGCGCAGTGTCAGCGGACTGGTCTCGAGGCCGACATTCATCGGCTCCAGTTCCCACATGTAGAGCGTCTCCGAGGACACCGGCGTACCCGACCAGATCAGGTCGAGGAACACCATCTTGCCTTCGTTGGAAAGGCGCAACCGCAACTCGCGAATGGCATAGTGTTCCTGCAGGCGCGAAGCGAGGAAGGTGATGGCCTGGATCAGGGCGAAGCTGTCCACCCGCATCCACAAGCCGGCATCCTGATCCTCGTTCTTGATCGGCAGCTTCAAGCGGTCTTCGATGCGGCGCGCCGCCGCGGCAAGGATATCTATCGCCAGGACGTCTTCCAGCGGCCAGCGTGTCTTCAGCGAATCGGCAAAGCGGCTCATGGTGATTTCGAGGCGCTCGCTCATGGCCGAGGCCTCGTCCGCGATTACGCGTGTGAAGCGCTCGCGGTAGTCAAGTTCCATGTCCGGCGTGTCGATCAGCGTTTCCACTGCGGCACGCAGGTTGGCCAGCGCGGCACGATTGCCGTCGGTCAATGACTGCAGCGCCTGATCGCGCTCGGCTTCCCGCTCGAAATTGCGGGTGATATTTTCAATGGTCAGGACGTAGCCGGTGACATGCAACTCGGCACCGGGCATGGTCGTCGTTGATACCCCTTGAGCAGGCGCAGCCTGCGAACTGACATTGTCGCCCCCCTCCCCGGGAGGGGGGGTGGGGGGGAGGCTGTCCGCATTGGCAGTTGCTGGGCCAGTGGCTCCTGTACTCAGCACAGGAGCCATCTGCGCCCTAAGCAGCTGCCCGCCGCGCGTCGACGTGATGAAGTTGGCCGTCGGCTCGGCGCTACCCTTGCGCAGCCGCTGCTGGATGTTCTCCAGTGAATGCGTGATCTGTCCGCGCTCGAGGATGGAAAAAATAGACCGACCGAGGCCGATCAGCGCGCCGCCGCTCATCGACGTCGGCCCTTGCGCCAGCGCCTTGAACTGCAGCCGCGCCCGGCTGTTGTAAAGCAGGATGCGGCCGTCGAGATTGCACACCACCACGCCCATTGCGAGTTCCGACATCAGGGCGGCGAGCCGGTTCTTCTCCTCTTCCACCGTGGCCTTGGCCAGCCTGATCTGCTCCTCGACGTCGTTCAGCAACTCATCCCGTTGCTGCGCCAGGTCGTTGGCGGCGCGCGCCAGTTCGCGCACTTCGGGAGGACCCTCGGGCGCCACGCGGAAATTGCGATTGGCGCCCAGCATCAGGCGCAGGGTTTCCGCCATGCGCAACAGGCCGTGGACATACTGCTGAAACAGGGCGCGCAGCAGTTGCAGGCCGAGGAACAGGGCGATGATGGTGACGAGGCCGCCGATCGGCAGCCAGCGGTCCAGAGCGACGAGAAAGCCGGCGCGCTCCTCGACGCCCAGGTCGGCCCAGAGGACGCCTACGGTCATCAGGAAAGGTGCGGTCATCAGCAGACCCAGCATGACCACGGCGAGCGCAAAACGTGTCTTGGCGTTCATGCCAGCAGCGACTTGATCTTGAGCACGAGGTCCTTGGTCGAGAAAGGCTTTGTGACGTAGGCGTCGACGCCCAGCGCCAGGCCCTTGGCAACTTCGGACTCGCGGCCCTTCGCAGTGAGCATGATGATCTTCACCCCAGCCTGCGCCGGATCGGCACGCAGGGACTCGCAGACCTCGAAGCCGGATTTCTTCGGCATCATCACATCGAGCAGGATCAGGTCCGGGGCAAAAGCCGCCGCCTGCTGCAGTGCGGCTTCGCCATCGGTGGCCACGGCGACCTCGAAGCCTTCCTTCTTCATCAGGTATTCCAGCGAAATGACAATATTCGGCTCGTCATCGACAATCAGGATGCGATGGCTCATTGGACTCCTCCCAGCAATCTATTATGTCCCCGACCCCTGCCGGGGACGGTATCCCCTTGCGGGATTTCGTCATTATCGCCCGCCTGCCTCGGTAGTGTGAACACAAAACGGGCACCGGCGCCCGGCTGGCTTTCCACCCACAGGCGACCGTTGAAATACTCGATGATCTGCCGGCTGATCGGCAAGCCGAGTCCGGTGCCCTGCGGCTTGTCGGTGAGGACGTCGGTAGTGCCTGCGCCCTGTCTGAACTTGTCGAAAATCACTTCCTGATCTTCAATCTGGATGCCGGGGCCGTTGTCGGTGACACTGACGCGCACTTCGCTCGCCGTTGCCTGCCCGCGAAGCGGAATCCCAGGTACGCCAAGCGCAGCCACGCCGACTTTTACGCGCCCAGCCTCCGCCGGAACAAACTTGAGCGCATTCGACAGCAGGTTGACCAGGACCTGCATCAGGCGGTCGCGGTCGGCGAGCACGACGAGCCCGGTCTCACAGCCATCGAGTTCCAGCGCGACGCGCTTCTCGGCAAACAGGGCCGTCATCGAATCAGCGGCTTCACGCACCACTTCGGCCACATCGACGGCAGCTACGGTCCATTCGGCGCGCCCCGACTCGAGCTTGGCCAGGTCGAGAATCTGGTTGATCAAGCGCGACAGCCGTACGGTCTCGCTGACGATGATGCCGAGAAAACGCGATCGCTGGGCGAGGTCGATTTTCGGGTCCTCTTGCAGCATCTCCGAAAACGCGCGGATCGACGTAAGCGGAGTGCGCAGCTCGTGGGTCACGGTCGAAATGAAATCGTCCTTCATGCGATCCAGTTCCTGCAAACGTGCATTGGCTTCCCGCAGTTCCGCGGTGGCGCGAGTCAACTCCAGCGACTTCTGTTCCAGTTCGCGCGTGTAGGCCCTCACCTGCGAGGCCTCGTCGAGGATGTTCATCACCTCGTCAATGCCGAGCGGCTCCTCGGTCACCACCGACGCCACCATCGCGCGCGCCGAAGCCGAACCGATGGCGCCTGCCAGCAGGGTTTCGGCAAAGCCCACCAGCCGCGTGTCGGCCGGAAGATCCTCGATACCGCGCAAACCGCGTTGCCGCGCGTGCCTGACGAAGGCTTCCTGCGCGCGTTCGAGTCCGAGAAACCGTCCGGCCAGCGGCAGCAGATCGGCCACGCCGGCACTGCCGCGCCAGCCAGGAACACCGGCCGCCTCGGCGCCACCGACAAACAGGGTGGCCTGCCGCGCCTCGCGCACGTTGGGCACCCGCTGCAGGGAAACGCCGATGTAGGCACCCAGATTCGCCAGCAGGCTCCAAACCAGGCAGTGGGTGATTTCGTCGAGCCCGGTCAAACCAAACAAGTGCTGCGGACGCAGCAGTTCGATACCGAATAAACCCTGTGCGATGAAGCCGTCGGGCAACCAGCCCGACTTGGCGAACGACGGCAGCAACAAGGTATAGGCCCACAACACGAAGCCCACTGCCAGACCGGCCAGCGCGCCGTCGCGGGTGCCCCCCTTCCAGAACAGGCCGCCGATCACCACCGGCGCGAACTGCGCTACCGCGGCAAAGGAGATCAGTCCGATCGACACCAGCGCATAGGCCTCTCCGGCGACGCGAAAATACAGATAGCCAAGGCCGAGAATGACGGCGATGGCCCAGCGCCGGATCTCCAGCAGCAGGCCCGACAGGTCGGCTCGCGCGGCCAAACCCAGCATCGGCAGCCGCAGCAGCAGCGGCATGACCAGGTCATTGCAGACCATGGTCGACAAGGCGATGGTTTCGACGATGACCATGCCGGTAGCTGCCGACAAGCCCCCAATATAGACAAACAGCGCCAGCCCCTCCTGCTGGTGAGCCATCGGCAGGGTCAGGACGAAAGTATCGGCGTCAACCCCGGCACCCTGGAAATGCATCAGGCCCGCCAGCGCCACGGGCAGCACAAACAGATTGATCAGGAACAGGTACAACGGGAACATCCACACCGCGCGCCGCAAATGGCTGGGATCGACGTTTTCCACCACGGCGATCTGAAACTGGCGCGGCAGCAGCAGCGAAGCGAACAGCGACAGGAATATCAGCGTGCCCCAGGTGCCGTAGGCGGCCGGAGAGTCGGCGGTGGCGAGACGGCGGGCAACCTCGGGTACCGCCGCCGCCTGCGCAAAAATGTCACCGATGCCGTCATGCATGCCCCAGACGACGAAAATACCGACCGCCAGGAAGGCGATGAGCTTGACCACCGACTCGACGGCGATCGCGGCCACCATTCCCTCATGGCGTTCGGTGGCGTCGAGATGACGGGTGCCGAACAGGATCGTGAAAGCCGCCAGAATCATTGCCACATACAGCGCACTGTCCTGAAGCAGGGGCACGGCCCCCGCCGTGGCGGGCATGACGATCTCCGGGTAGCTGGCAAGAATCGCAAAGCTGTTGGAAACCGCCTTAAGCTGCAAGGCGATGTAGGGAATCACGCCCACCACGGCGATCACCGTCACCAGCCCGCCCAGCAGTTGGCTTTTGCCGTAGCGCGACGCGACAAAGTCGGCAATCGAGGTAATCCGGTTGGCCTTGGCGACCCGGATCATCTTGTGCAGGACGAAACCCGCCAGCGCAAACAACAGGGTCGGGCCGAGATAGATCGGAAGGAAACCAATGCCGCTGGCGGCTGCGCGACCGACGCTACCGTAGAAGGTCCAGGTCGTGCAATAGACGCCCAGCGAGAGCGCATAAACCACCGGATTGGCGATCAGCGAGCGCCCGGTGTCCGCACGCCGATCGGCATACCAGGCGATGGCGAACAGAATCCCCAGATAGAGAAACGAGGCGAGGACGATTACCCAGCCTTGCAGCATCTCAGTTGTCTTTTCTCTCGACCACCCAGGCCATTTGCGCAATCAGCGCCAGCCAGGAGCCCATCAGCCACGCATACAGCGGCGGCAGGCCGAA
>JBIJDI010000325.1:0-3565 GCA_044344235.1 Sulfuritalea sp.
CGGACACTGAAACGTTGAGGCTTTCCACGCTGCCGTGCATCGGAATGCGCGCCAGTTCGTCGCAGGTTTCGCGCGTCAGGCGGCGCATGCCGTCGCCCTCGGCGCCGAGCACCCAGGCGCAGGGGCCTTTCTGGTCGATGGCATAGAGTTCACGCTCGGCCTCACCGGCGGCGCCGATGACCCAGATGCCGCGCTCCTGCATTTCGCGCAAGGACCGCGCCAGGTTCGTCACCACGATGTAGGGCACCGTGTCGGCGGCGCCGCTGGCGACCTTGATCACCGTGGCATTGAGGCCGCAGGCCTTGTCCTTCGGCGCCACCACCGCGTGCACCCCGGCGGCATCGGCGACGCGCATGCAGGCACCGAGATTGTGCGGATCGGTGATGCCGTCCAGCACCAATAACAGAGGCGGTTCGGTGAGTCCGTCCAGTACGTCGTCCAGCGTCACGTGTTTCGCCTGCGCGGCCACCCGCGCCACCACACCCTGATGCTGTGCACCGCCGGCCAGGCCGTCGAGGCGCTTGGCATCGGACAGGATGACGCGTACGCCGTGGGCTTCCGCCAGTTTCAGCAGGTCACGCATACGGCCGTCCTGGCGACCTTCTGCAACGGTGATCTCCTTGATGTCATCGGCGGCATGGCGCAGCTTGGCGGTGATGGCATGAAAGCCGTGGATCAAACGCGTGTCATTCATGGCCTGCCTCTTTGAAAATTCGCACTTCGCGTTGCGGAAACGGGATCGCGATGCCGGCCTGCTTGAAGTCATGCCAGATGGCGAGGTTGATGTCCGAGCGCAAGCCGCCCACGCCCTGCTCGGGATCGCCCACCCAGAAACCAAGCTCCAGATTGATGCCGGATTCGGCAAACTCCTTCAGCAATACCGCCGGCGCCGGATCGGCCAGGACCCGTGGCTGCGCCTTGGCGGCCGCAGTCATGATGGCCATGGCGCGCTCCAGATCGCCGTCATAGCTGACCTGCACCGGCAGCCCGATGCGCACCTGCCGATCGCTGTAGGACTCGTTTTGCACCACTGAACCCACCAGCAGTTCGTTGGGCACCAGCGCTTCGACGCCGGCGAGGTTCTTCAGCACGGTATAGCGTGTAGTGATCCGCGTCACTTCGCCGCGGTCGTTGCCGACGGTGATGATGTTGCCGATGCGGATCGAATTGTCGAGCAGAATGATGAAACCCGAGACATAGTTGCTGGCGATCTTCTGCAGGCCGAATCCGAGGCCCACGCCGAGCGCTCCACCGAATACCGACAGCGTGGTGAGATCGATGCCGACCATGGGCAAACCGATCAGCACCGCCAGCAGGATCAGCAGCGCCCTGGACAGTCGCGCGAAGACTGCACGCAGATTGCTGTCGAGCCCGACCGCCGCATTCAGCCGGGCTTCGACGGCGCTGCTCAACCAGAGTGCGACGAGTACCGTGGCCAATACCGCGGTGAGCCCCTGCAGGACATGCCAAAGGCTCAGCTTCTGTTTGCCCGCGTTGAACGACACGGATTCCAGCACCCCGATCACATCGGGCAACAGGCCGGTAATGTGCAAAGCCACGATCGCCCACACCAGCAGCGCAAACACACGCTCGAACTGAGCCAGCCAGGTGGCGTCGACGAAGCTGAGTCGCAGCACGTAAAACACCACGCGAATCACCGCGAGCGAGGATAGCAGCGGCAAAGCCAGCGCGAACAGGCCAACGTGAATCCATTGCTGCGCCAGAGGCCGTGCCAGCAGTACCAGAACCAGCGCGAACAGAGGGAAGGCGATGCGCTTCAGCCCGCCGTGACCCAGTTCCCAGGCCCGACCGGTGCCCACCTGCCTGCCGCGCAGCACGCGTTCGCCCATCTTGGCCAGCAGCAGGCACGCGGCCAGCGCCAGCAGTTGCCAGACCAGATCCGGTTCTCTCAGATCGGCAAGAACTCCTCGCCACAGGCTGGCCAATTCGTGTTCGGTCATCTCAATTCGTTCCGCTCATTTTTTCCGCATCACCCCGGTGCCGCCGCCAATTATCCAGATAGCGCCGCATAAGCGCCGGATTGTCGCGCAAGATCAGCAAATTTTCGGCATTGCGCGCCTGTGCCGACCAGGTGAAATTGTAACTGCCGGTGATGACAACACCATGGCCACTGGCGGCGTCTATCAGAAGCACCTTGTTATGGGCTATGGCGTAGCGCGTTTCCAGCCAGACCGGGATGCCCTCCGCGGCGAGCGCGGGAATCAGTGACTTGTCGCCCTTGCTCACCATTTCGCGATCGGCCAGCACCTCGACCGCCACGCCGCGCGTCTTCGCATCCAGCAGCGCCTTGGCGATCGAGCGGCTGGTGAGCAGATAGGCCTGCACATGAATGCTCTTTTTCGCTTCGCCCAGCACTCGCACGATGGCGCCCTCGGCATCATCCCACGGCGTGAACAACACTTCGACCGTGCCCGTTGCCGGCAGCGCCGTGGCGCCAGCGCCGACTGTCCAGCACAGCAGCAGTGCCGCGAGCAGCCTCTTCATTTTGCACGTTCCAGTACGGCCGCGTAGAAAGCATCCGTGGCGTGCTTCTGCGGCGACAGGCGCATGTCCTCGCCACAGTCGATGACGATGCCTTGCGCCGCCAGCACCTCCTGCGCCGAGAGGCGATGGAAATCGGCATGAGCAGCGAGGAAGGCATCGACGATGGCCTCGTTCTCCTCGGCGAGAATGCTGCAGGTGGCATACACCAGCCGGCCACCGGGCTTCAGCAGCTTTGCCGCAGCGGCGAGAATGACGCCCTGCTTTACGGTCAGTTCATCGACGCTCTGCGGCGACTGCCGCCACTTGAGGTCGGGATTGCGGCGCAGGGTGCCCAGGCCCGAGCATGGCGCATCGACCAGCACGCGATCGACCTTGCCCTGGAGCCGCTTGATCCGCGTGTCATTCTCACCCGAAAGGCAGGCCGGATGCACGTTCGACAGACCGGCGCGGGCAGCGCGCGGCTTCAGCCTGGCCAGCCGCTTGTCGGAAACGTCAAAAGCATACAACCGCCCGGTGGAACGCATCAAAGCACCGAGGATCAGCGTCTTGCCGCCGGCGCCGGCGCAGAAATCCACCACCATCTCGCTGCGTTTCGGCGCCAGCAGATAGCCGAGCAACTGCGAGCCTTCGTCCTGTACTTCGACGCTTCCATCAAGGTAGGCCGGATGCTTCTGCAGGTAGGGCTTGGTCTTCAGGCGCAGGCCCTGTGGTGAATACGGGCAAGGCGTGGCGGCGATGCCGTCAGCGGCAAGGCGCAGGATTACGCCGTCGCGCTCCGCCTTCAGTGAATTCACGCGCAGATCGAGCGGCGCCGGGGTGTTCAGCGCGCGCGCCAGCGCCAGAAGCTCTTCCGGCGACATGCGCGGCGCCAGACGTTCAACCAGCCAATCCGGAAGATCCAGTTGCTCGGCCAGCGTCAACTCCGGCTCGGGCTGGCGCCGGATGTCGGCCAGCCATTCCGCTTCGCCCGGCAACAACGCGCCGTCCAGTTGCCGCTGCGACATTCCGCGCACGCGCGACAGTGACAGCAAGACCAGTTCACGCGGCGAGATGCGGCGCG
>JBIJDI010000326.1:0-3561 GCA_044344235.1 Sulfuritalea sp.
GAACGGGATGGCCACAAGAAGCTCTGTGTAATACGTTCGACATTCATCGTCGACAAGGAAGGCATAGTGCGTCACGCCCTCTACGATGTGCAACCGAAAGGGCATGCCGCCGAGGTCTATCAACTGGTAAAAGGCCTCAATGGCAAAGGAAGGCAACATGCTCATCGCTAGAAACACCGTCGTCACCCTCAAGTACAGCGTCAAGGACACCGATGGCACGTCCATCGACGAAGGCGCGGCGCCGCTGGTTTATTTGCATGGCGGCTACGGTGGAATTTTTGACCGCATCGAAGAAGAGCTTCAGGGCAAAGCCGTGGGTGATGCCCTGGAAGTCAAGCTGGAACCCGAAGACGCTTTTGGCGAATACGACGCCGAACTCGTCGCCATCGAATCGCGGCAGTTGTTCCCGGAAAATATCGAAGTCGGCATGCAGTTCGAGCGCGGTAGCGAGGACGGCGAAGACGACGACGCCCTGTTCACCATCACCGACATCGCCGATGACAAGGTCGTGGTCGATGGCAATCATCCCCTGGCCGGCATAGCGCTGCTGTTCTCCTGCACCGTGACCGAAGTGCGCACCGCCAGCGCCGAAGAAATCTCCCACGGCCATCCTCACGGCGCGCACGGTCATCATCACTGACCTGGCTGAAACAGGGCAATGAGCAACAGCGGAAAGGGTCTATCTGACGAGGACGGCGAGATGCGCTTTCTCGCCGAAGACACCCCCACGCAAGGGCACAGGAAGCCCTGGAAGCTGCTCATTGCCGATGATGACGAGGACGTTCATCTGGCAACCAAGCTGGTGCTGAAGGATTTCAGGTTCAAGGATCGTGGCATCGAATTCCTCGACACCTATGATGGCAAGTCCACGTGTGATTTGATCCGCGCCCATCCGGATACGGCCGTCGTGCTTCTCGATGTGGTCATGGAAACCACCGACGCCGGATTGCAGGTCGTCGAACGCATTCGTGACGAAATCGGCAATCACATGGTGCGCATCATCCTGCGCACAGGGCAGCCAGGTCACGCGCCTGAAAAAGAAGTCGTGCTGAAGTATCACATCAACGATTACAAGTCCAAGGCTGAACTGACCGCGGACAAGCTGTTTACCTCGCTGGTTTCCGCGTTCCGGTCGTTCGAGGATTTTCAGACGATCGAATTGAATCGGGCCGGACTGGCAAAAATGCTCGATGCCGCCAGCAGCATGGACTTTCGATCGCAAAACCTGTTTGTTTCCGGCTTGCTCATGCAGCTTGGCACGCTGCTCGACGTCGGCAAGGACGATCTGCTGCTGCTCATCCGGCGGCGCAATGAGGACGGACAGGATGTGGTCATGGCGGCCGTGGGTAACTGCGATCCGGTGATTGGCGGAAAGGTCGAGCAGGTTCTCGATGCGGAGGGTGTCCGTCAAATTGCCAAGGCGTTTACCAATCGTTGTTCCTATGCCGATGACAAGCGATCTATCTTCATGGTGCCACTCCCTGATCTGATCGACGTTGCCGTCTATATCGGCGGACCGAGGCGGGTCAAGGACACCGAACTGCCGTTGATCGACAAGTTCTGCATGAAGATCGTGCTGGCGTACCAGAATTTCGAGTTTGTCGAGCAGTCGCGTCTGGATCAGTATGCCGAGATCGCGCTCCTGGCCAAGGTGACCGGCCGCGCGGATTTTCTGACCATCCCCTACATCGCCGGCTACGGTCGTTTGAGCCGGGACATCGCGCAAGACATGAGAGAGAAGGGGGCTTTGCGCATGACCTACAGCCGCTACCCCGAATTGATCGAGCGCGCCGCGATGTTTGCCGACATCGGCAATGACGGCATTCCTTCAAGCATTCTGGAGAAACCGGCCGAGCTTTCGCCCGATGAACGTACTTTGGTGCGCTCGCATCCGGAACGCGGCGAGCGCATGTTGCGGGACGTGTTTGCGACCGTTGCCGTGGGCCGCGTGGTTGCTCTGGCGCGGGAAGTGGCGCTCACCCACCATGAGCGGTTTGACGGCAAGGGTTACCCGTCGGGCTTGAAGGGCATGAACATCCCGCTCTCGGGACGGATTGTCGCTGTCGCAAACAGTTATACGGCGCTGGTTTCCCGGCGTCCCTGGCGTGCGGCCTTTACGCATGAACAGGCGTTGGCAATGATCCGGCAGGATTCCGGCTCGGTTTTCGATCCGAAGGTAGTCGACTCATTTGTGGCCGTGGTCGACGGTTTTCGGCAGCGGGCGTCCAGCCGCTCTTGACCTCTGATCCTTCTGCCGCTGTGAAGTGGCCCAAGGTTCCCGCCTGCTACGGCTGGCTTTCCCTCGATCGTCGTGGATGCTGGCGACTCAAGGGAGAAGTCATTTGCCACGCCGGACTGATCGGCTTCATCAACAGCCATTACAGCGCCGATGCCGTAGGCAACTGGATATTCCAGAACGGCCCGCAAGCGGTATTTGTAGCGCTGGACTACACGCCGCTGGTTTTTCGCATGGAAGGCGACGGCAGCTTGATCGCCCACACCGGTGCCGCCGCCGGGCAAGTCAACGCGGCCTATCTCGATGACGAAGGCAACGTATTGCTGGATACTGCCTTGGGTATCGGGCTCCTGGATGACCGGCACCTGCCGGATTTCATTTCGTCATGCGAGAGTGGTGACGGAGAGATTGCCGCCGAAGGCGCGCTGCTGGCCACAATGAAGGGCGGTACCGGTGTGTTTTGGCGAGGGATGTCCTTGCAAACCGTACCTCGTCGTGACGTTCCTCGGCGCTTCGGTTTCAATCCTGATCCCACGTCATAAGCACGTTGCGCTATTCGCGCGGAATCGTCCAGCACTCAGAACAAACGGCACAAGAGTCGGCGTTGGTAGGACGGCGATATCTAAGCTTTAAGGTCGCAATTTGCGACCTTAAAGCTTAGACGTGTCTGCAAGCCATCGAGTCTTAGCCTACACTTTGCCGGAATTCTTCTGTACAGGACGCGCTGATCATGGCTACGGTTGCACGGAATCACAAACGCATTGTTTTGCGCACAGCACCCGAAATCAAGGAGGTGATTGTACGGGCTGCCGCCGCTGCCGGAATGTCGGTAAGCGCCTTTGTGCTGAGAACCGCTCAGGAGCGCGCTCTGCAGATACTTGCGGACCAGGGCATGATGACTCTGACTTCCCGGGATTGGACTGCATTTGCCAAGGCACTGGACAATGTAGACAAACCGAGACCGAACTTGGCGGGTGCCATGAAGCGCCACCGTGCGTGGCAAGGCTGAAATTCGGCGACTTGATGGCAGGTGCTCGACATGATTTAACGATAGCTGCGATTGGCATGATAGGAAGTTGCAATCCGTCCTCAAATGCTCGGATCGGGTCCAAATGCCTGACTTGCTACCCTGCATAACTTTTGGGCTATCTGGATTCTGTGATTGATAGTTCACTATGCAGCGCACAATGTCATTAGGTTGCGGCTTGTGGTTAAACTGGAAGTCGCAGATCGGCCATCAGCCGACGTAGCGGTAGGGTCGGCAATCCAATTGCGAACGGCCGGTATGAGGTCGACACCCGCCGTAAGCTGTCGTGTTCCGACGC
>JBIJDI010000327.1:0-3556 GCA_044344235.1 Sulfuritalea sp.
TCGTGATCGCCGCCGTCAACGTCGTCTTGCCATGGTCAACGTGACCAATCGTCCCTACGTTTACGTGCGGCTTCGTCCGCTCAAATTTCGCTTTCGCCATGTCTGCTTTCCTTAAAGAACGATTGTTAGTCGATCACTTCTTGTTGATGACGGCTTCGGCGACGTTCTTCGGCGCCTCGGTGTAGTGCTTGAATTCCATGCTGTAGGTAGCCCGGCCCTGAGACAACGAACGCAGTGTCGTCGAGTAGCCAAACATCTCGGCCAGCGGTACTTCGGCCTTGATCAATTTGATGCCGCCGATCTGATCTTCCATGCCATGAACAATGCCGCGACGGCCTGACAGATCACCCATGACGTTGCCCATGTAATCTTCCGGCGTCTCCACCTCGACCGCCATCATCGGCTCCAGCAATACCGGGCTGGCCTTGCGCATGGCATCCTTGAACGCCATCGACGCCGCCATCTTGAAGGCGTTTTCGTTGGAGTCTACGTCATGGTAGGAGCCGTCAAACAGCGTGACCTTGACATCGACCACGGGGAAACCCGCCAGCACGCCATTCGGCAAGGTATCCCTGAGACCCTTTTCCACTGCGGGAATGAATTCACGCGGGACTGAGCCGCCCTTGATCATATCGACGAATTCGAAGCCCTTGCCCGCCTCGTTCGGCTCCAGTTTGATCCAGACGTGGCCATACTGACCGCGGCCGCCGGACTGCTTGACGAACTTGCCTTCCTGCTCCACCGACTTGCGCACGGCTTCGCGGTAGGCCACCTGCGGCGCACCGACGTTGGCTTCAACGCCGAATTCGCGGCGCATGCGATCGACAAGAATTTCCAGGTGGAGCTCGCCCATGCCTGAAATAATGGTCTGACTGGATTCTTCGTCTGTTCGCACACGGAAAGACGGGTCTTCCTGAGCCAGGCGATTCAGGGCGAGGCCCATCTTCTCCTGGTCCACCTTGGTCTTGGGTTCGACGGCAACATGAATCACCGGCTCGGGGAATACCATGCGCTCAAGCGTGATCACGTGGGCGGGATCACACAGGGTTTCGCCCGTGGTCGCCTCTTTCAGGCCGACCGCAGCGGCGATATCGCCCGCAAACACTTCCTTGATTTCCTCACGCTGGTTGGCGTGCATCTGCAGGATTCGCCCAAGGCGCTCCTTGCGCCCCTTGATCGGATTGTAGATCGTGTCACCGGTCTTGACCGTACCGGAATACACCCGGAAAAAGGTCAGCTGGCCGACATAGGGGTCGGTCATGATCTTGAAAGCCAGAGCCGCAAACGGGTCTGTGTCATTCGGCTTTCGCTCACCCATCTGCTCGTTTTCAAGAATACCCTCGACCGGCGGAACATCCGTCGGGGCCGGCAAGTATTCGATGACGGCATCCAGCATGGCCTGTACGCCCTTGTTCTTGAACGCAGAGCCGCACAGCATAGGCACAATTTCGGCGGCCAAGGTACGGGCTCGCAAACCGGTCTTGATCTCTTCCTCGGTCAGGTCGCCGCTCTCGAGATACTTGTTCATCAGCTCCTCGGAGGCTTCTGCTGCCGCCTCGAGCATTTTTTCGCGCCATTCGTCGGCTTTGGCTTTGAGCTCTGCAGGAATTTCGCTGTAAGCGAACTTGACACCCTGGCTTGCCTCGTCCCAAACGATGGCCTTCATCTTGACCAGATCGATCACGCCTTCGAACTTCTCCTCGGCGCCGATCGGTATTTGCAGGGGAATCGGGTTGGCCTTCAGACGCAGACGCATCTGGTCATGCACCTTGAAAAAGTCGGCGCCCTGACGGTCCATTTTGTTCACGAAAGCCAGTCGCGGCACGCCATAGCGGTTGGCCTGACGCCAGACGGTTTCGGACTGCGGTTGCACGCCACCCACGGCACAGTAGACCATGCAGGCGCCATCAAGCACGCGCATGGAGCGCTCCACCTCGATGGTGAAGTCGACGTGCCCCGGGGTATCGATGATATTGACGCGATGCTCGGGAAAGTTCGCGCCCATCCCCTTCCAGAAACAGGTAGTGGCCGCCGACGTAATGGTGATGCCGCGCTCCTGCTCCTGCTCCATCCAGTCCATGGTGGCGGCGCCGTCATGGACTTCGCCAATCTTGTGATTGACCCCGGTGTAGAACAGAATACGTTCGGTGGTGGTGGTTTTGCCGGCATCAATGTGTGCCGAAATGCCGATGTTGCGATAGCGCTCGATGGGAGTCTTGCGGGCCACTTGATTTACCTGCCTTATCTAAACCAAACCGCCATGAGGCCTCGTTGTTGAACGAAGCGACAGGGCGGCAGACAAAAACGAAAGTCTCGCCGGACACCCGGCGAAACGCGATACTGCTTAGAAACGGAAATGCGAGAACGCCTTGTTGGCTTCAGCCATACGGTGGACTTCTTCGCGCTTCTTCATCGCTGCCCCGCGCCCCTCGGATGCCTCAAGCAACTCGGCGGCAAGGCGCTGGCCCATCGACTTCTCGGAACGCTTGCGCGCCGCCTCGCGAAGCCAGCGCATCGACAAGGCCATGCGGCGGGAAGGACGCACCTCAACCGGCACCTGATAGTTGGCGCCGCCCACTCGACGACTCTTGACCTCGACCAAGGGCTTGACGTTATTCACCGCCAGAGTAAAGACCTCCAGGGGATCCTTGCCACTCTTGGTCTGGATTTGAGCAAAAGCGCCATAGATGATGCGCTCGGCAACCGACTTCTTGCCGCTGTCCATCAGCACATTGACGAACTTCGAAAGATCAACGCTGCCGAATTTAGGATCGGGCAGGATGTCACGTTTGGGAACTTCACGACGACGGGGCATGGTATCTCCTTAAGCGCCGGATCAGGCAGCCTTGGGCCGCTTGGCGCCGTACTTGGAACGGCTCTGCTTGCGATCCTTGACACCCTGGGTATCAAGACTGCCGCGGACAATGTGGTAACGCACACCCGGCAGATCCTTGACGCGACCGCCGCGGATCAGCACCACCGAGTGCTCCTGCAGGTTGTGGCCTTCGCCGCCAATGTAGGAAATGACCTCGAAGCCGTTGGTCAGTCGCACCTTGGCGACCTTTCGCAGCGCAGAGTTCGGCTTCTTCGGCGTGGTGGTGTAAACGCGGGTACAGACGCCGCGCCGCGCCGGGCTATTGCCCAGTGCTGGCACTTTGCT
The DNA here is from genome assembly GCA_044344235.1 of Sulfuritalea sp. Taxonomy (GTDB): domain Bacteria; phylum Pseudomonadota; class Gammaproteobacteria; order Burkholderiales; family Rhodocyclaceae; genus Sulfuritalea. The sequence continues at coordinate 3,161 of JBIJDI010000327.1, forward strand.
TTTCGACTGCGGAGCCTGACGGCCCTTGCGCACGAGTTGGTTAATGGTAGGCATGTATATGTCCTGAATGCTGCGCGAAACGCACTGCAAAATTGCGAAAAATCGACCCCTGCCAAGGGCAAAGAGGCCGGATTATAGAATGGTCGCTGGCGAGCGTCAACCTGCTTGCGCGTCTTCGGCTGCCACCGGAGCATCTTCTGTAGCCGCCGGCAGATCGAACAGGTTCTGCGCCTCGGCCCCCCCGCGGGACTGCTTACGGCGTGTGCGGTGGTATGCCATGCCCGTCCCCGCCGGGATCAGGCGACCGACAATGACGTTCTCCTTGAGGCCTCGCAGCTCATCCCGCTTGCCCATGATTGCAGCCTCGGTCAGAACACGCGTTGTTTCCTGGAAAGA
>JBIJDI010000328.1:0-3538 GCA_044344235.1 Sulfuritalea sp.
GCGCAAGTGGCCGCAAGCCGCGGTGTCATGGCCCTGGTTCTGGGTCTGGCCGTCGCCCGAACTGTCCGTCGATCCGCGCAGCCGCATCGAGCGTCGCCATCACTTGTACGAACAGCGCTTGCAACGCGCGATTCGCGACGCGATGTTTCTGGCGGGAATCCGCAAGCCGGTGACGGTGCACACCCTGCGGCATTCCTTTGCCACACACCTGCTCGAAGCCGGCTACGACATCCGCACCATTCAAGAGTTGCTCGGCCATTCCGACGTGTCCACCACCATGATCTACACCCACGTGCTGAACAAGGGAGGGCGCGGCGTGGTCAGCCCCATCGACAGGATGCGCATCTCTGAGCCACCGCTGCCCGCTGTGGTGACAAAAGGCACACAGCAGCGTAACATTTGCACATGAAGCCCTTTCGCTGGAGCCCGCAGAACAGCGAGACCCTGAAAGCAGAGCGGGGCATCTCGTTCGAGAGCATTGTTGTCTCCATCGAGGCCGGCGGCCTGCTGGATATCCTGGTGCATCCGAACCAGGCGAAGTACCCCAGGCAGCGCGTACTTGTGGTCGCATGCGACAACTACGCGTATCTGGTGCCGTTTGTTGAAGAGGAGGACTATTTCTTCCTCAAGACCGCAATCCCGAGCCGCAAGGCAACCCGGGACTATTTGAATCAGGGGGAAATAGATGCCGAAGATTGACGCTTACGAGCTTGAAGTCCTCAGCGCCTTCGACAAGGGCCGGTTGAAGTCGGTGGCCAGCAAGGCCGAGCTCGCCAAATTCAAGGCGGCGGCGCGGGCAACGGCGATCAAGGATCGCCGGGTGAACATCCGTCTGTCCTCCGGCGATCTGAGCGATATTCAAGTCAGGGCACTTGAAGAAGGGGTGCCCTACCAGACGCTGATCGCCAGCGTTCTGCACAAGTACGTTACGGGCCGCCTCGCCGAGCCGGGCGCCAGCGGGCAACCGCGTCGCCCTGCAACCCGGCGTCGCGAGCCGTCCGGCCGCTGACCGATTGTCTTGATGCCGCCCTGGCTCGCCGCGCTGTTCACCCGGCGCATGCTGATCTGCGTGTTCACCGGCTTCTCGTCCGGGTTGCCGCTGTATTTGCTGCTGAATCTGGTGCCGGCCTGGCTGCGCTCGGAAGGCGTGGACCTGAAAACCATCGGCTTGTTTGCGCTGATTCAGTTTCCCTACACCTGGAAGTTCCTCTGGTCGCCGCTGCTCGATCGCTACGCGCCGCCGCTGGGGCGCCGCCGAGGCTGGATGCTGATCACACAGATCGGCTTGCTGGCGGCGATCGCCTCGCTCGGCCTGTTTGCGCCGGGCAGCGAGATCGTGCCCATCCTCTGGCTGGCGGCGGCGGTGGCGCTGCTGTCGGCAACGCAGGACATCGCGCTCGACGCCTATCGCCGCGAGATTCTTTCGGAGGCCGAGCTGGGCCTGGGCAACTCGGTGCATGTCAATGCCTATCGCATTGCCGGGCTGGTGCCGGGCTCGCTCTCGCTGATCCTGGCCGACCGCCTGCCCTGGCTGCAGGTGTTCGTCATCACCGCGCTGTTCATGCTGCCGGGCATGGCGCTGGCCGTGTTCGCGCGCGAGCCGGCGGTGGCGGGCAATGCGCCGAAAACGCTGAGGGACGCCGTGGTCGAGCCCTTCCACGAGTTCATCAACCGCGCCGGCCTGAAAGAGGCGCTGCTGATCCTCGGCTTCATCTTTCTCTACAAGCTGGGCGATTCGATGTGCACTGCGCTGGCGACGCCCTTCTATCTGGACATGGGCTTTGCCAAATCGCAGATCGGCATCGTGGCCAAGAATGCCGGCTTGTGGCCGGCGGTGATCGGCGGGCTGATCGGCGGCCTGTGGATGGTGAAGCTCGGCATCAACCGCGCCCTGTGGCTGTTCGGCGTGGTGCAGTTGGTGTCGATTTTCGGTTTCGCCTGGCTGGCCTGGCTGGGGCCGAATGTTTCGGTAGGTGCGGCGGAGCTGGCGCAACTGGCACTGGTGATCGGCTTCGAGGCGCTGGGTGTCGGCTTGGGCACCGCCGCTTTCGTCGCCTTCATCGCCCGCGCCACGCATCCGTTGTACACGGCCACGCAGTTCGCCTTGTTCACCAGCCTCGCCGCCGTGCCGCGCACTTTCATCAATGCCACCACCGGTTTCCTCATCGAGCAGATGGGCTGGCTCGGCTTCTTCCTGCTGTGTGCCGCGCTCGCGGTGCCGGGCATGCTGCTTCTGTTCAAGGTGGCGCCATGGAACGCGCCCGCGTCGCGCCAAAACAACAGTCGCGAATGAATTTGAGGCTTCATTCAACTTTCCTGTCCCTTCGACGTTATATGCTTTGAAGCGCACGGTTCCACTACGGGAGACGGCGATGCTGATGGTGACGGATATGAGTACAGGCAAGCTCATCGAAGATGAATTCGGAGCGTTCGAGGACGAAGTTCTCAACGCCGAGTGGACGCCTGCCAGCCCCGAGCTTCAGTTGGGCTTGCAGGAAGTTCAGCATCGTGCAGCGACATCGCAGGATGGAAGCGATGTAGATGCCGACGCATTTCTGGCTGCGATGTACCTCAACCAACAGTGAGCGCCGGCACGCCCTGCTGACCCCTGTTGGTATCATCGTGCGCTTTGAGTTTCAGAAAGCGCCCGATGAACCCCATTTCCACGCCCGCCGCAACCCCTGCTGTTGCTGCCCTTCCGGGCCGCGCCGACTTCCCGCATTTTCTCGCCATCCCTACGCGCTGGATGGACAACGACGTTTACGGCCACGTCAATAACGTCGTCTATTACAGCTACTTCGACACCGTCATCAACGAGTACCTGATCCGCGAGGGCGGGCTCGACATCCATGGGGGCCGCATCGTCGGCTATTGCGTCGAATCCCAGTGCCGCTATCTGGCGCCGCTGGCCTTTCCCGAAATCATCCACGCCGGTCTGCGCGTCGCGCATCTGGGCAACTCATCGGTGCGCTACGAAATCGCGCTGTTCCGCGAAGGCGATGAGGCTCCCGCCGCTACAGGGTACTTCGTGCATGTCTTCGTCGGCCGCGACGACGTCAAGCCAACGGCGATCCCGGCGGGGATTCGCGTTTGCCTCGAAGCGCTGCGTCGGGCGAATCGGGGCAACTGATCCGGCAAGCGCCCCGAGTTCGCCGGAACGATCGCCTGCGCAAGACGTCAAACTTGCCTGGAAAATATCGACGACGCAGCGCTCAACCGGGAGCGTGTTGCCGACGTTAACTTCTTTACAGGAGGACGCCGCCATGTCTCAAGCCGATATACAGATTCCGCTGGCCGATGTGCGCGAGATCTATCGCGTGACGGACATCGAGCGCGCGCAGGACGACGCGCCGGCCGGGCGCGATGAATTGCAACTAAGGGATCTCGATGCTTCGCGCATTCAGCGCGGCAAGACCCGGATGGGCTTCTAAGCAACACGCTTTACCATCGCAAGGCGAGCCGCACTAAACTATCATCCGGTTTGCTATTGGAGAACGGCTTGATGAGATCGTGTCTGCTGGTCCTTGCCCTGCTTGCC
>JBIJDI010000040.1:0-12265 GCA_044344235.1 Sulfuritalea sp.
CCTGTCCGCTGGTGACCAAGGTGCATCTCGAAGTGTCGCGCCTGCACAAGCAGGGCTACGAAATTGTCATGATCGGCCACAAGGGCCACCCCGAAGTCGAAGGCACCATGGGCCAGGCCACCGGACAAATGTATCTGGTCGAGAGCGTCGAGGATGTGGCGCAGCTTCAGCCAAGAGTCGGCGCTGGCGGTACGGCGGCCCTGGCCTACGTGACGCAGACCACGCTATCCGTGGACGACGCACAGGCCATCGTCGCGGCGCTGCGTGTGCGCTTCCCCGGGATCGTCGGGCCGAAGAAGGACGACATCTGCTACGCCACACAAAACCGGCAGGATGCCGTCAAGGCGATGGCCGGCAAGGTCGACGTGGTGATCGTGGTCGGCTCGAAGAACAGCTCGAACTCAAACCGCCTGCGCGAAGTCGCGGCGATCGGCGGCATTCCAGCCTTTCTGGTGGACGGTGCCGATCAGATCGACGCAACGTGGTTGAAAGGCGATGCGCGGGTCGGCGTTACGGCAGGCGCCTCGGCGCCCGAGGTGCTGGTCAATGGTGTGGTGGAGCGGCTCAAAGGGCTGGGCGCCGGCAGTATCAAGACCTTGGACGGCGTTTCAGAGAACGTCAATTTTGCCTTACCGAAGGAACTGCTGGGCAGCTAGAACTCGATAGACGCGCTCACGGTTCTTTCGACGTGGCCGAGACTGCCAATTGCGCCACCGGCAGTAGCGGTGGAGATGACCCGGAAAATGTATTTCGAGGTGCCACCTTCATCATGGGTAAATGCCGCACAGCTAATGGAGACCGCAAAGCCATCGACGGTCAATGCCGGGAAGGCAGGGCAACTCGTTGCGGATTTCAGACTGAACAAGGCCCGCTCCATACCGCCGCGCGCCGCCAAATAAGCTCGGGTACCCTGTATGTCCTGAGCCGACGTAATGCTCTGACTGGATGATAGCGACACCATAAACGCACCCAGCAGCGCGAGAATCACCAGCAGGAATATTGCCGTGGGGAGGCCCAGGCCGCGTTCGTATTTCATGGCACGTTGTCTACGTTAACCTGGTTATAGAGATTCACGGATTCACCCGCTTGAGTCATCGCGAGAGAGATGGATACGATGCCAAAGCGACCAGCCCCGGCCCCGCTTCCGGGCGGTTCGTACTTGAGGCTGCACGAAGTCACGTTGGTGGCGAGGACATTCGCCGTCGCCCCCGCGATCATTGCGGCGCAGGTGGCCGGCTGGGTCCAGGCCGAAGAGATTGTGCGGGAATAGCGGGACAGCGTGGTGCCACTGCACGCGAAGGCCGCGACGTGCTCGGAAGCTGCAAGAACCTGAAAGCGATTTGCTGGCGAGGCGCTCGGTAAGACCTTGCGGGCGAATAGGGATGCGCCGGCGCCGGTAAAGGTGATCTTGGTCGTGTTGGCTGTGTCACCGACACCAGGGGCGCCGGCAACCTGAATTGCGTTCGCACCAAGATAGGCGCTGCCACTGCTGCTGCCATCGTTATAAACAACGATGATGTCACTATCGGCGATCTGCTCAGAACTGGGCAGACCGGCGTTGTTGCCCAGCATGTCAAAGCTGGCGTCCAATGATGTGAAATCGAGGACGTCGCCGGTCGACAGGCTGGTCTGGCTGGCGCGATAGCGCCAACCGCTCTTGGTCGGCATGAACTCGATGCACTTGTCGCTTCCCGTGGCATTGCGCACGCTGTTCGGCAGTGCGATGCGGATGTCACGTGCCATGCGCCGCACGGCGGTATCGGCCACATCGGTCAAGTCGGCGCGACGCGACATGTCTATGTAGGCGTCGATCGGGCCCTTGATGAACACCGCTACCATGCCGCCGATCACCCCGATGATGACCATGACCATGATCGACTCAATCAGGGTGAATCCGCGAACATGACTGGCAAGTTTTGACATGATCAATAGTTGGTGCGATAACCAATAAATTGGATGGTCTGCCCGTTGCCGGTAACAGTGACCGTAATGGTCTTGACTTCGGTTCCGCCAGTTAGCCCCAGCTTTGAAGTTGCTGCATCGATATCGACGCTGGCCGAATAGGCCGCCATGCCGGGTATCGACGTGGAGCCGAGCGTGCTGGTACCGCTGATACGGTTTGCCGACGAGGTTTTGAAGCAATCGTAGTCGCTGACGTCGTCGTATTGAATTCGATTGACGCAGGTGCCGCTGCCATCCGTAAAGCCGCCTGGCGGATTGGCAAAATCCTTCGCCAGCACCTCGTCCATGATGGCTTCCGCCATGGCCATGGCCTGTTTGCGTACTACAGGGTCGGCGCTGGATTTGACCGTGACATTCATGACCGACAGGATGCCGGTGATGCTGACGCCAACAATGATAATGAACATCAACAACTCAATCAGTGTGAAGCCCGACTGACGGGTTTCGGATCCTCGCAATTCAGTACACATAACCGGTCCTGTAATCCACGGTAATTGTGGTACCAGCGATGGTCATTGTGATATTGGCCGCCGTGTCGGTGTCTCCAAGCGGCTGAAACTTGAAACTCGCGACGGACGGAGTTAAGCCGCTGCCGCCTCGCGGCACGGAGGGTAGCGTCAGCGGGCCATCGCAACTTCCGTCCGCCGGAGTATTGGTGTCGATCGTCAGCGTCACGCCGCCCGGGTTGAGCGCCACGCAGACATTGCGGTGCTGTGCAATCGCTGATTTCTGCGCGTAACGCAAAAGAGACTTTGTCTCGTCGGCAAAACCGCGTGCCTGAAAATCGGATCTGTCCGCAAAGCGGGGAATAGCCACGGCAGCCAGAATGCCGACCAGAATCATTACTGTAATCAGTTCGATCATCGTGAAGCCGCGCTGGGTTTTCCGCCCAGTCCGATCTTCCTTTGCCACAACGCGGTTGTCGATGCGCAAGTTAATAGCTTTCACGGCGGTAGATTGTGCCCTTCCGGGTGCTGCTGCCGTAAACGCCGAACGTAGCGCGGGCGGTCGGATCGCGGTCGTAGTTGGAGCCGCACCATTTGCCGCTGAGAAAACTCAAGGCAGCCGAGGATCCACCGGATAAGCCCGAGCAATTGGTCGGACTGCCGCCTGAGCCGAGATTAACCAGTACATCGACGCTACCGGCGGCGGCACTGGCTGGCTTGGTCAGGGTAATCCCTCCGGCACCGCTACTGGCTGTCCCGCCTGCGATTGGCCCGGTATAGGCCGAAAGCCCTCCTTGCTTGTTTCCGAGTGCGACGTTGCCGCTGGCGCCGCCGGCGACGCCGGTGCAGTTGTCATTGGTGTTGATAAGGAAGGCGCTGCCATTCCAGTACTGCGCTTCGAACGGCATTACCAGATCAATTTTGTCACTGCCATAGGCATTGCCTAGCCAAAGTCGGCCGAAGCGCTGTTCGGACGTTCCGGAATGTACAACCGTGCTTGCCGCAAGCGCTATCGTCGCCGTGTCATCCGCGTAGGATGGCTTCGCGCTTAACGAAAAACTAGTCAACGCTGCCGCCGGCGTTGCCGGCCGTGTGATTACATGGGTGGCGGTAACGGCAGCGGTTCCGTAGCTCCCGGCGGTACTGCTCCACGCGCCTGATGGCGCGGCACTCGCTGCCGCCAGCGTTCCGCCGGACGCTGAGAACACGAAATTGCTCCAGGTCGTGAGTCCGAACTTGGCGTGGCCTCCGGTGTAATTCTGTGTGGTGGCTGACGCAGCGTTCTGCGCGACAAGGGTAAACGTGGTCTTGAAATCCTCGCCCATGTAGGTGAACGAAGAGGCGCAGGTGGTTTCTGCTGAGCCAGTATTGATATCCGCGCGGTCGATGAAACTGCCTGTATTCAGCGCAAAGTGATCCGGCACGAAGCGGCCGAAGTAGCTCGTGGTGGCTGTGTTGCCAAACTTGCAGCCGTATTTGTTGTTGCCGTCCGCGATATTTGAGAAGTCGTTGGTGCAATCGGTGGCGGGATCCACGGCGGTGAAGGTGTCGTCATACACTCCCCCTGCACCAAGGTTGAAATAGCCCACTTCGCTGTAGGTAAAGGCGGCACCGGTGGCGACACCCGTCGCGACCGTGGCCGCACCGAAATTTCCAGCGACGGTGCCATTGCTCACCGCACCGGCATGCGCCACTGCCTGCGCGGCATCCAGCTTCGGCGTTCCGTTGTAGCCGGCGGTTGCCGTCGCGGTCAGCCCGAAACTGGTGCCGGCCTGGATCACTGGAGTCGCCGAAGTCGAGGTGCCCGTACTATCCGCGTTGGCCGTCGTCGAAGACAGGGCAATGCTCAGCGGGCGGATGGCTAAATTGTCGGCGCTGCACGCCGTAATTCCAGAGGGCGGGCAGTTCGTGGCGTCGCAGACCACCTTGATCCGGGCATCGGGATAGGCTTTTACCACTGTGCCATTCACGGTCAGCTTTCCGGCCACGAAGCTGGTGGCGGCGTTGTCCAGCGTCTGCGTGAAGTCAGGCGTAAAGCAATTGGCGGCATCGACGGCGCCCGTCGTGGCGCGGGCGATCAAGGAGACAACGGCCTTGCCGGTAAATGTGTTGTCCAAAACTCCCGAGCTATTGAGTGAGACCACGTCGGTCGCGAATGCGGCGCCAGCCAGCCGCGTGTAAAGCCTGCCAGCCGCCGTGGAGCAATTGCCGCTGGCGTAGTTGTGGCAGGCGTTGAATTTTGCGACCGCAGAACAGGATGTCAGGGTTAGTAGCGGGTCCTCGCTTTCCGCGGTCTGGCCATCGGTGACGTTGATGTTGACGTTCCCCGCGGTGGTGTGGGCGAGGCCGAAAATGGCCTGATATTCCCCGTTGAACAGATAGGTGGCGATGCCATCGTTCGCCGCGCCGTTGTTCAGGACGCCATAGCCGCTGAGCAGCGTCCAGTCGCCCTTGCCGGTTGAAGTACTGAGCTGGATGGTGGTCGTGTTGTTGGGCATGAGCAGCGGGTTGTGGCTGCTGTCATGCGCGGTGACGGTTATCGGCACGACATCGCAGGCCCTGGCGGTGCCGGCATGGCTGATGGCATAGTGTGCGAGGCAGGCGGTGCCGCCCTGGTCCTTGTCTCGCTGCACCAGCGCCAGGCCACCCTCGTAGTTGTACAGCCGCACCTCGTCGAGGGTGCCGTTGGCTGACCGGCCGGTACCGTTGTTGCCGATCGTTCCCGAACGGTTGTCGCCGACGTAGAGCGTGCCTATGCCGGCCGACACGGTACCGGCCGTGGTGAATGTCGTCTGGAGAGTCTGCACTCCGTTTACATAGATGCGCATGTGATCCTGGTTGGCTCCGGCCAGGGCATTGAAATTCCAGCTCACGGCGATATGTACCCATCCAGCCGCGGAAAGCACGGCATCCGTCAGGTTCCCTGTCTCCGCAACGCGGTCGTTCCCGGCGCTGTCGCGGATCACGAAGCGCAAGACCACGTTTGAGCCGCTGCTGCGCCGCTTGACCAGAAAGAACCAATCGGGGCTTGCGGTTGTGGCGTCGAACAACTGGGCATCCTGATTGCCACTGCTCGCCCAGTTGGCTGGCTTGTACCAGAAGGTGATGGTGCCGGCGCCCCCTAATGCCGTGGGTACGGCGAGGTTGGTGTTGATTGCATCTATCGCGCCAATGGTGGTGTTTGACGGAATCAGGGCGCCGCGGCAGAGATAGCCGCTCGCCGTGGTCTGCGCTGCGCCGATGCGCGAGGCATGATTGCCGCGGCCGCTGGTGTCGAGGATCTGACCCGCCGCGGCGCTCCAGCTGGGTTGTTCCATGCGGTATTCGGCAACCGGTTGGGGTATCGAAAACTTGATTGCCGTGTTGTTTGCCGGATAGCCGGTTTGGGGCACTGCATAGTCATTCGTGTCCACCTGCCAGCCGACTTGACCGACGGTATTGCCGGGGCCGGGCGTGTTGGCGCCGTATTGATACACGAACTCGCCGTTTTCCTGCAGGATGACTTGTACGTTATAGCTGCCCGTCGCGGAAGCAAAAGAAGTCCATTCAGGGACGTTGCTCCATGTAACGACAAAGCTGCGATAGGGCGCGGTGCCGATCATGGCATAGCTCACGTAGCAGGCAGCGCGGCTGACGCAGTTGGTAACGTAGCCTCCGCCTATCTCGGATTGCAAAGACGGGTCGAGGTCGCCACCGTAGATGCGCATGGTGTAGTTCAGGCCGGCATCGGGGTAAGGCAGTTGGGTGACCGGACTGCCATAGCCACAGGTGATGTTGTTGTTGAACTGCAGGCGACCGTTACTCTGGATTCGTACGCTGTTGAAATTCACGCCGCCGTACATGAAGGTGAAACCGATGGGGATATTGCTCGACATGCTGTCATCGATATACGGCACGTTCGAGCCGCAACCGCCGGTGTTGCTGAAGCTGTAGGTGGGCGAATAGACCCCGCCGGTGGTGGGGCCCAGCTTGGTGTGGGTTGAAGCGTCTATCCAGCTATAGGTTGTCGATGCGTTGGCATAGGTCACCGCATTGGCAAGCGCTGGGTACAGCGCCAGGACCATGAGCCAGACCAGTCTTCGCAAGAGCGGCAGACCGAAAAACGGGCCAGACCACGTTGTCCCAAGCCGTGAGAAGAGAGGCTTCATGGCGTGATCCTTCGCTCCGTGCGGCTCACAGGTTCAAAAGTCGGCGCCGGCGAGCCCCCGGAGGTAGTGCAGAGCACGGCGGTTTTCTCCGTAGCGGGCATATTCGCACCCACGGCGTCGAGCAGGCGCCTGACTTCTGGCTCCGCTCGGGCCTGCAGATCGGGGTTGTCGCTATAGGCCTGAAGGAGAAAGCGGCGATTCGCGTCGATCCCTTGCAGCAGACGGTAGTTCTGTTCCGCGTTCATGGCATCGTCCCACCCTGAATTTTCCGCAATTCCTCGATGTCGATCAGATCCTTGTTACGCCCGGTGCCGGTCTTCATGGCAATCAGATGCTCGATCGAGGCAATCGGCACGGTCAGCGAACCCACGGCGATCAGCTTTGCGTCACGCCGCAATTCGGGAAACGCTATTACCGGTTTGACCAATACGTCGATGACGGGAGCCATGAGGTCGGCGCCTCGCAAGCCGAAGGCCAGCATCCCTTTTTCCCGATGCCACTGTTCGATCACATCCGGCTTGGCCAGTGCGTCGATCTCGACCGGAATCACCGGACGCAAGCCGGCGGACTTGGCGCAGCCGATGAAGCGCCGCAGGTTATCTTCGGTCATCGCGAGGACTACATCGACATCCATGGTAACGCGCTGATAGCCATGCAGCGCGACGGCCAAACCACCGACCAAGACGTAGTCGATCTCGGCCTCGCTGAGCATTTCAATCACTTGAAACATGTTCATTGCGCCACCACGGGTGATCGTTGAAAGCGATACGGGAGAAGCGACCACTTGCTCATCGCGACAGTCTAACAAGCGCCGGCAGCATGGGGCAAGGCAATCCGTCGGCCGACAGGCGGCAGGCGCGTTGCCATGCAGCAAGGCGAGCAGGTATAATCTGCCGCCTTTCAGGACGCTGTTGTAGCTCAGTTGGTAGAGCAACTGATTCGTAATCAGTAGGTCGCCAGTTCGATTCCGGCCAACAGCACCAAATCTCTGGGCCTGCCCCCTTTCCGGTCGGCAGGCCCAGTTTCTTTTTGAGGTGCGCTCATGCAGATCAAGGACAGTGTTTTCATCATCACCGGCGGGGCTTCGGGCCTCGGCGCGGGTACCGCGCGGATGCTGGTGGCGCAGGGCGGCAAGGTAGTTCTGGCGGACCTCAACGAGGCGGTCGGCAAGGCGCTGGCGGCGGAACTGGGCAGCAATGCGCGTTTTGTCACCACCAACGTTGCCGACGAAGCCAGCGCCAAGGCCTGCGTCGCCGCCGCGCTCGCCGCTTTCGGCGGATTGCACGGGCTGGTCAATTGCGCCGGCATTGCCACGGCCGAGAAGGTGCTGGGCAAGAACGGCCCGCACTCGCTGGATACGTTTGCCAAGACCATCACCGTCAATCTGGTCGGTTCGTTCAACATGATCCGCCTCGCTTCCGAAGTCATGAGCCAGGGCGCGCCGAATGCGGCGGGCGAGCGCGGCGTGATCGTCAGCACCGCCTCGGTGGCGGCCTACGACGGCCAGATTGGCCAGGCGGCCTACGCGGCATCGAAGGGCGGCATCGTCGGTATGACGCTGCCGATCGCCCGCGAACTGGCGCGTTTCGGCATTCGCGTGATGACTATCGCCCCGGGGATTTTCGAAACGCCGATGCTGCTGGGCATGCCGCAGGAAGTGCAGGATGCGCTGGGCAAGATGGTTCCCTTCCCCTCGCGCCTGGGCAAGCCGGCCGAGTACGCGGCGCTGGTGCGGCATATCGTTGAAAATGAGATGCTCAACGGAGAAGTTATCCGACTCGACGGCGCCATCCGCATGGCGCCGAAGTAAGCAGGCTTTGACTGACCCGGCCTGAGCATGGCCGACTGCTACCACTGCGGCCTGCCTATCCCGGCGGCTGCGGATTTCCCGGTCGAGATTGAACGCGTTCGGCGCGAGATGTGCTGCGCCGGTTGCCAGGCGGTGGCGCAGGCCATCGTCGACAACGGCCTCGCCGATTACTACCGCCATCGCGACGCGATGCCGGAGTCCCCGCGCGAAGCCTTGCCGCAGATCGTGGCCGACTTCGGCCTGTTCGATCATCCCGACGTGCAGAAGAACTTCGTGCGCCGCGCCGAGGGGCCCGCCGGCGAACACGAACAGGAAGCCGCGCTGATCCTCGAAGGCATCACCTGTGCCGCCTGCGTCTGGCTCAACGAATCGCATGTGCGCCGCCAGCCGGGCGTGACCTCCATCGACATCAACTACACCACGCGCCGGGCGCGGGTGCGCTGGGACGAGCGCGTCACCAAACTCTCGGCCATCCTCGAAGCCATCGCCGCCATCGGCTACCGCGCCCACCCCTACGACGTCGGGCGCTCCGAGCAGCTGGCGCAGAAGGAACGCAAGGCCGCGCTGTGGCGGCTGTTCGTCGCAGGCTTCGGCATGATGCAGGTGATGATGTACGCGATACCGGTGTACCTCGCCGATGGCGACATGACGCCGGACATCGAGCAACTGATGCGCTGGGCCAGCCTGATCCTGACCGTGCCGGTGATCGGATATTCCGCCGCGCCTTTCTTCGTCAGCGCCTGGCGCGACCTGAAGCTGCATCGCGTCGGCATGGACGTGCCGGTGGCGCTCGGCGTTGGCGCCGCATTCGCGGCCAGCGTATGGGCCACGCTGATCGCGGCCGGCGAGGTGTATTTCGATTCGGTCACCATGTTTGTTTTCTTCCTGCTCTCCGGCCGCTATCTGGAAATGATGGCGCGACAGAAGGCGGCGCGCAGCGTCGAGACCCTGGCCCGCGCCATTCCGGCTTTCGCCACGCGCCTCGCGGCGTGGCCCGGCAGCACGGAGGGCGAGCGCATTGCCGTCGCCGAGTTGCGCGCCGGTGACGCCGTGCAGATCAGGCCCGGCGAGACGGTGCCGGCCGACGGCTTCGTGCTCGAGGGCGAGAGCGCGGCGGACGAATCCCTGCTGACCGGCGAGAGCCGCCCGGTGCCGAAGGTGGCGGGCGATGCGCTGATCGGCGGCAGCGTGAATACGGCGAGCCCGCTGGTGATGCGCGTCGAGCGCGTCGGCGAGGCGACGCGCGTGGCGGCCATCCAGCGCCTGATGGAGCGTGCCGCGGCGGAAAAGCCGCGCCTGGTCGAAATGGCCGACCGCGTCGCCGGGCGCTTCATCGTTGCCCTTCTGGTGTTGGCCGTCGGGACCGCGCTGGCGTGGTGGTGGATCGATGCCTCGCGCGCCCTGTGGGTTTTTGTCGCCGTGCTGGTGGTGAGTTGCCCCTGCGCCCTTTCGCTGGCGACGCCGGCGGCATTGACGGTGGCCACCGGCGCGCTCGCCGCGCGCGGCGTGCTGGTGACGCGCGGCCATGCGATCGAGGCGCTGGCGCGGGCCGACCGTTTCATTTTCGACAAGACCGGCACGCTGACACTGGGCCGCATGGCGCTGGTCGAAGTGATACCAATACGCGACGATGCGGCACGCGCGCTGGCCTTGGCCGCCGCGCTCGAACGCGGCTCCGAGCATCCCATCGCGCGGGCCCTGGCCGCCGGCGCTGCCGGTGCCGACAGTGGTGAGGCGAATGCGGCAATGGCGGCCGAGGGCTTGCGCGCCACCACCGGCGCGGGCGTCGAGGGGTCGATCGAAGGCCGGGTCTGGCGGCTCGGACGCCCCGCATTTGTTGGCGCCGCGCACGGCACGGCGCTGCCTGCCGACATCGAAACAAAAGTCGGCGCTGGCGATACGGTGATTGCGCTGGGCAACGAGGAGGGCTGGCAGGCATTCTTCCGCCTGAGCGACGGCTTGCGCCCGGAGGCGGCCGGGATGGCGAGCAGGCTCAAGGCGGCTGGCATCAAGTTGTCGATTTTTAGCGGCGACCTGCCGGCGGCTGCCGCTCGGGTCGGTGCGGCGCTGGGCATTGCGGACACGCGTGGCGGGCTTTCGCCCGAAGACAAGCACGCGGCGCTGCGGGCCCTGCAGGAAGCCGGTGAAACGGTCGCCATGGTCGGCGACGGCGTCAATGACGCTCCGGTCCTGGCCCAGGCCCAGGTGTCGATCGCCATGGGCGGCGGCGCAGATCTGGCACGGGCCAACGCCGACGTGGTGCTGCTCGGCAATGACCTGCAGGCGCTGCCCGAGGGCTTGGCGCTTGCGCGACGCACCGTGCGCATCGTCAAGCAGAATCTGGTGTGGGCATTCGCCTACAATTTCCTCGCGATCCCGCTGGCCATGGCCGGCTGGGTGACGCCCTGGATGGCCGGCATCGGCATGTCGGCCAGTTCGCTTCTTGTCGTGCTCAATGCCTTGCGGCTGCAGAGGAACTAGATGGACATCCTGTACTTGCTGATTCCGCTGTCACTGGTGCTGGTCTTCGTCATCGCCGCCATGTTCTGGTGGTCGCTGAAGAGCGGGCAGTACGAGGACCTCGAAGGCCCCGGCCACCGCATCCTGATGGACGACGATACCGGGGGCGTGCAGGCAAAAAGCGGTTCGGTTGATCCAGATCAAAGCACGAAAGGCGGCAAGTAACCATACTGGTAGCGGGTTTTATGGTGATGGCTTCGCGCTGTCGCCCAAAGGCTCTCTGTTGGGGTTAGGGGTGCGCGCTGCGCACCCTTTTTTTTGCCCGGACCGAGCCAGCGGAACAGCAGGGCGCTCTTCAGGGCGACCCTACCACCGCAACAGGCGAGGTCCGCTAAGCGCTCCCGCCGCAGTCGGGATAAGCATCCCGAGCAGGTACCAGAAGCCGAGGAACGGCGTCGCCATTTCCGGACAGTGAATGCAATACACCAAGGCGCCGGTTGTCCCGGCCAGAAGCCCGGCCGCTGCACCGGCAAGTCTCAGCCTCGTTGGTGCAAGACCTCTCATCGCCCATATCGTTGAACCGAAAACCGGTACCGACAGCATTGCGATGAGGAACGGGCAAACGGCAATGAAAGCGCTGGCCGAATAGGCCTTTTAAGGCCTATTTCATGAGCATCCATGACGATGCGCCCGCTGCATGAGGCGGGCGCATTGCCCTATAAGCCCTACTATTAGTATTGCTATTGTTCTTCAAGTTCGATATATTTTGACCTACATCAAGTGTCGCTGACGCTTCGAGTGTAATCTTCCGCCAAATTCCGATACTGCACCGCATCAAATGCAGTATTGCCAACGGTTTCTTTTTGTTTAAGTGAGGTGAATCCATCATGCAATCGCAAGCGACTTACAACTACAAAGTCGTGCGCCAGTTCGCTGTGATGACCGTAATCTGGGGCATCGTAGGCATGCTGGTCGGCGTTATCATCGCCGCCCAACTGGTCTGGCCGGAGTTGAACGTGCACGAATTCCTGAGCTACGGGCGCCTGCGTCCGCTGCACACCAACGCCGTGATTTTTGCGTTTGGCGGCTGCGCGTTGTTCGCCACCTCCTACTACGCGGTGCAGCGCACCAGTCACGCCGTCTTGTTCGCGCCGGGGCTGGCGGCCTTCACCTTCTGGGGCTGGCAACTGATCATCGTCCTCGCTGCGTTGTCGCTGCCGCTGGGCTTTACCTCCGGCAAGGAATACGCCGAGCTCGAGTGGCCGATCGACATCCTGATCACGCTGGTCTGGGTGTCCTACGCCGTGGTGTTCTTCGGTACCATCATCAAGCGTCAGGTCTCGCACATCTACGTGGCGAACTGGTTCTTCGGCGGCTTCATCCTGACGGTTGCGGTGCTGCACCTGGTCAATAGCGCGGCGGTTCCGGTGATTGCGGCC
>JBIJDI010000329.1:0-3507 GCA_044344235.1 Sulfuritalea sp.
GATTGACCGGCCAAGCGCGATGAAGTCGTTTGTAGGATAATTCGCGCTGGTCGTCGGGAGAGAGTGACACTTTTCCCACCGTCACCGCCGAAGGCGCAACCCCCAGGAACCGCTCAGGCAAAAGGGCCGACGACGCAGCACAAATCTGGAGAGCGGCAGCTCACTGCAACACCGTGAAGCCTGCCCGCCGACGGAGTAAATCTCTCAGGCGCCAAGGACAGATGGGGACGTGACGGGGCCCCGTCGCGCCCAGACTCGCGCCCAGACTCATTTACCGCCTGAGGACCACCATGCCGCTGCGCACTCCGCTCTACGATTCCCATCTCGCCTCCGGCGCCAAGATGGTCGATTTCTCCGGCTGGGAGATGCCGATCCACTACGGCTCGCAAATCGAGGAGCACCATGCCGTGCGCCGCGACGCCGGCATGTTCGACGTCTCGCACATGTGCGCGCTCGACCTGGTCGGTCCCGACGCCACGCGCTGGCTGCGCCACCTGCTGGCCAACGACGTGGCCAAGCTGACGACGCCGGGCAAAGCGCTGTATTCCTGCCTGCTGAAGGAAGACGGTGGCGTCATCGACGACCTGATCGTGTATTTCTTCACACCGGAACACTTTCGCATCGTGGTCAACGCCGGCACGGCGGAAAAGGACATCGCCTGGATGCGCACGCAACTGGTCGACTTCAAGGCCACGCTGACGCAGCGCCGCGAGGGCAAGGATGCACTGGCCATGATCGCGGTGCAGGGACCGAATGCCCGCGAGAAATTCTGGGCCGCCTTCCCTGCCGCGCGCGCCGCGAGCGAGCCGCTCGGGGTGTTTCAGGCCGCCGAATGTACATCAATGGGCGGCGACTGGCTGGTCGCCCGCACCGGCTACACCGGCGAAGACGGCTTCGAGATCGCGCTGCCCGCGGCCGACGCCGGACAGGTCTGGCAGAAGCTGCTGGCGGCCGGCGTCAAGCCCTGCGGCTTGGGCGCGCGCGACACGCTGCGCCTCGAAGCCGGCATGAACCTCTACGGCCAGGACATGGATGAGAGCATCTCGCCCTATGAAGCGGGCCTCAAATGGACGGTCGACCTGAAGGACGCCGCACGCGACTTCATCGGAAAGTCGGCGCTCGAGGGTAACAATGCACGGCGAGTTGACGTCCAGTTCGTCGGCCTGCTGCTGCTCGATCGCGGCGTGCTGCGCGCCCACCAGAAAGTCATCACGCCGCAGGGCACGGGCGAGATCACCAGCGGCACCTTCTCGCCCAGCCTCAACCAGTCGGTCGCATTGGCGCGCCTGCCCGTGGGCGTGGCCATCGGCAGCGAAGTCGACGTCGAAATCCGCGACAAGCGCTTGAAGGCGCGCGTCATCAAACCCAGTTTTGTCCGCAACGGAACCCCCCTTCTCTGAGGAGCTTGTCATGACCACCCCAACCAACCTTAAATACGCCGCCTCCCACGAGTGGGCCCGCCTCGAAGCCGACGGCACCGTCACCATCGGCATCACCGACCACGCCCAGGAAGCGCTGGGCGACATCGTCTTCCTCGAACTGCCCGCCGTCGGCCGCGTCGTCAAGGCCGGCGAGGAATGCGCCGTGGTCGAGTCGGTGAAGGCCGCCTCCGACATCTACTCGCCGGTCTCCGGCGAAGTGGTGGACGCCAACCAGGCCGCCGTCGACGCGCCGGACTCGGTCAATGCCGACGCCTACGCCGCCTGGCTGTACCGCATCAAGCCCGCCGATTCCGCAAAGTGCGCGACTGAACTCGCCGCCCTGCTCGACGCCGCCGCCTACGCCGCCACGTTCTGATCCATCGCCATGCACGCCGACAACCTGACCACACCGCTGACCCAGCTCGAACACGGCGACGAATTCATCGGCCGCCACATCGGCCCCAATGAACATGTCATTGCCGGCATGCTGGCTGCGATCGGTACCGCTTCGCTCAGCACGCTGATCAGCGAGACGGTACCGGCGACCATCCGCCTGCAGCGCCCGCTCGACCTGCCGGCGCCGATGCCGGAGCACGCCGCGCTGGCCGCACTGAAAGCCATCGCGGCGAAAAACGTGGTGAAGAAATCCCTGATCGGCCAGGGCTACTACGGCACACACACGCCGCCGGTAATCCTGCGCAACCTGTTCGAGAACCCCGGCTGGTACACCGCCTACACGCCCTATCAGGCCGAAATCGCCCAGGGCCGCCTCGAAGCACTGCTCAACTACCAGCAGATGGTGGTCGACCTCACCGGGCTGGAAATCGCCAACGCCTCGCTGCTTGACGAGGCCACCGCCGCCGCCGAAGCCATGACCATGGCGCGGCGCATCTCGAAGGCCAAGGGCAATGTGTTTTTCGTCGATGAAGCGGCCTTCCCGCAGACCATCGACGTGATCAAAACCCGCGCTGCGTATTTCGGTTTCGAGTTGGTGTTCGGCCGACCGGAGGAAGCCGCGCAGCATGAATTGTTCGGCGCCCTGCTGCAATACCCGAATGCGCGCGGCGAAATTTCCGACCTGACCACATCGATCGCCACCATCAAGGGCAAGGGTGGCGTGGTCGCCGTCGCGTCAGACCTGATGGCTTTGGTGCTATTGAAGTCACCCGGCGAAATGGGCGCCGACATAGCGCTCGGCTCGGCGCAGCGCTTCGGCGTGCCGATGGGCTTCGGCGGCCCGCATGCGGCCTTCTTCGCCACGCGCGAGGCGCATGTGCGCTCGATGCCGGGCCGCATCATCGGCGTCTCGAAAGATGCGCGCGGCAAGGTCGCCTACCGCATGGCGCTGCAAACCCGCGAGCAGCATATCCGCCGCGAGAAGGCCAACTCCAACATCTGCACCTCGCAGGTGCTGCTGGCCAACATGGCCGGCATGTACGCGGTGTGGCACGGCCCCGAAGGCCTGCGCACCATCGCCGCGCGCATCCACCGCCTGGCGGCGCTGCTGGCCGTCGGCCTCGGCGTCACCGAACGCGACTTCTTCGACAGCTTCGAGATAAAAGTCGGTGCCGGCGATACGGCGAAATATCTGAAAGCTGCCTGCGACGCTGGCTACAACCTGCGCCGCGTCGATGAGCAGACGCTGGGCATCAGCGTCGACGAAACCACCACGCGCGACGATGTTGCCGCGCTGCTGAATATCTTCGGCAAGACGACGCCGGTGGAAGCGCTCGATGCCACCCGGCCCTGCGCGATTCCCGCCTCGCTGCAGCGGCGCGAGCCGATCCTCGCCCATCCGGTGTTCAACACGCATCACACCGAGCACGGCATGCTGCGCTACCTCAAGCGCCTGCAGAACCGCGACCTGGCGCTCGATCACGCCATGATCCCGCTCGGCTCCTGCACCATGAAGCTCAACGCCGCCGCCGAGATGATTCCGGTTTCCTGGCCCGAGTTCGGTCAGATGCATCCCTTCGCGCCGCTCGATCAGGCAAAGGGTTACCAGGAGCTGATCACAGGGCTGGAAAACCAGCTGAAGGCGATCACCGGCTTCGATGCTGTCTGCATGCAGCCGAACTCCGGCGCG
>JBIJDI010000331.1:0-3490 GCA_044344235.1 Sulfuritalea sp.
CAAAACCGTTTAAGATGGTTACCACACCGTAACCAAGGGAGGCGTCATGATGTATAAGACGATGAACCAGTTACCAAACCGTAACCGGCGCCGCTGGCTGATTGACAGCGGATGTCTCGCCGCCGCCGGACTGATCGGCCTTTCGCACAAGTCGCAGGCGGCCGGCAGCAAGATTCGTGTCGGCATGACGCCGGCCTTTCTGCACGACCAGCACAACCTGCTCGACGAGTGGCGCGAGTTCATGTCCACCTCGCTGCAACGACCCGTGGAATTCGTGCAGCGCGACAGCTATCGCGAAACCATGGATCTGCTGCGACTGGAGAAACTCGAATTCGCCTGGATCTGCGACTATCCCTACCTCCACCTCAAGGACACCGTGCGCCTTCTGGCGGTGCCGCTCTATCAAGGACGCCCGCACTACCGCTCCTACCTGATCGTGCAGAAGGAAAATACGCAAGCGCGTTCGATGGCCGATCTGGCCGGAGCCATCTTCGCCTACGCCGATCCGTATTCGAATACCGGCTATCTGGCGCCGCGCTATGAAATTCGCCAACTGGGCCACGACCCCACCCGCTACTTTCGCAAAACATTCTTTACCTGGTCGCACCGCAAGGTAGTGGAAGCGGTTGCCAGCGGACTGGCGCAGGGCGGCGCGGTGGATAGCTATATATGGGACACCCTGGCCATTGTCGAACCTGCCGTAACGGCACGTACCCGCATCGTCTGGCGCTCGCCGGAGTATGGGTTCCCGCCGTTTGTCAGCCATCGTTCGGTAGCCGCCGCCGACGTGCAGATGATGCAGCGTCATCTGCTCGACACCGCGGCGAGCGAAAAAGGCCGGAGTCTGCTGGCCCGCTTGCATCTGGATGGCTTCACGACAGGCAGCCCAGCGCTCTACGAAGGCGTAGCAAGGATGATGCGCGCCTTCGGCGAAGCCTGAGGTTTCCAGTGCGCTGGCTGTTCAACCTCTCCTTCCGCCACAAGATTCCCTTGTGGACCTCGTTCCTGATCGGCTTTTCGATCTTCGTCGTCGGCGCCGCGCTTATGACACACGCCTACGATGACATGAAGAACGCCGTGGTGGTCAGCGCCGACAATCTCGCGCATACCCTCGCCAACACAGTTGCGCCGACACTGTTGCACGATGACGTGTGGCGCGCCTTCGAGATAGTGCGCTCACCAATTCGCGCGGAAGTCGCACAAACGCCGGTGGAGGTGGATGCCGTGGTGGTGCTGGGGCGGGACGGCAGGGTGTTTGTCTCCAGCCATCCGGAAGTGCTGCCGATGCTGGCCGAGGCGGCGACACTGGGCGATGACTGGCGGCAATTGGCTGCTCAGCTCGGCGTCGCGGGCGAGCGGAAGTGGCCACTGGTGCTGGAGCCCGGGAACTCCAGCTATCTCTACCTGACCCTTCCGGTAGTTCACAAGGACGCGCAACTGGGGCATCTGGTCCTGCGCTATTCCAAATCGGTGTTCCATCCCTGGTTCATCGACACGATCTGGCAGGGACTGGGCATCGGCCTGCTGGTGCTGGCGGTGCTGATCCCCATCAACTGGTACTGGGGCAGTCGCATGGCGACACCTCTGGTCGATCTGGCCCAGCGCATGGGCCAGATGCCGGAAACCGTACCGCAACCGCTGCCGCCCGATCTGTACCCCTACCAGGATGAACTCGGCCAGTTGTTCCATGCTTACGACCGCATGGTGCTGGCACTGCGCGACAAGGCCGCGCTGGAAAATGAAATGGTCAAATCGGAACGCCTCGCCGCCATCGGCCAGCTCACCGCCGGCATCGCCCACGAAATCAACAATCCGCTGGCGGGACTGATTACCGTCGTCGATACGTTGAAGTTGCGGCACGATCTCGATCCGCGCGTGTTGCGCAATCTGGAACTCATCGATCGCGGCCTGATGCAGATTCGCGATACCGTCGCCGCGCTGCTGGTGCAGACCAAGGTGCAGGCGCGGCCGCTGAGCCAGCACGATCTGGAAGATATCCATACCCTGATCCAGCCCCAGGTCGGCGCGCGACGCATCCGGCTCGACTGGTCTGCGGCGATGCCGGCGGAATTGCCGGCGCCCGCCAGCCTGGTGCGCCAGATCCTGATCAACCTGTTGCTCAATGCCGTGCAGGCGGCGCGCGACGGCGGCCGCGTCAGCCTGTGGCTGGGCCGCAAGGACGATGCCGAATCCTGCCTGTCAATCGTGGTGCGCAACGACGGCGCCCTGCTCAGCGATGAACAACTCGCCCATCTGTTCGAACCCTTCGCCGCGACCCGCACCGGCGGCCATGGCCTCGGCCTCTGGGTGACTTACCAGATCGTGACTCAGCTCGGCGGTTGCATTGCCGCGCGCAACATCGACGGCCAGGTCGAGTTCGTGGTTAACCTGCCCCTTGGAGAAACCCCATGCAGCACCGCATAGCCCTGATCGAGGACGACCCCATCATCGGCGAGGCGCTGTCGGAGCGACTCGACTTCGAGGGTTTCGCCTGCGACTGGTATCGCGATGGCAAGTCCGCCCGGCGCGGCCTCGCGCAGCGTCGCTACAGCGTGGTGGTGAGCGACATCAACCTGTCTGACATCAGCGGCGAACAATTGTTTTGCGATTTGCTTGGCAACGGCCAGCGGACCGCACCCTTCATTTTCATCACCGGCTACGGCGCCATCGATCAGGCAGTGCGCCTGCTCAAGCTCGGTGCCCACGACTACGTGACCAAACCCTTCAATGTCGGCGAGCTGATCGGCAAGATTCGCAGCTTGTGCGAGCACCAGCAACCGGCCGCGAACACCGACGCCCAACTCGGCATTTCAACCGGCATGCGGCATATCGAGGGGCTGTTGCCGCGGCTGGCGGCGAGCCGCAGTGCGGTGCTGATCTCCGGCGAATCCGGGGCCGGCAAGGAACGGGTGGCGCGCGCGCTGCACCGTGCCGGCGACCCGGACAGCAAGACGCCCTTCGTCGCGGTCAACTGCGGCGCGATTCCGGAAAACCTGATCGAGTCGGAACTGTTCGGGCACGAGAAGGGCGCCTTCACCGGCGCCGACCGCGAGCGGCGCGGCGTCTTCGAACAGGCGGACGGCGGCTCGCTGTTCCTCGACGAGATCGGCGAAATGCCGCCCTCGATGCAGGTCAAGCTGCTGCGCGCGATTCAGGACCGGATGGTGGTTCGGGTCGGCGGCGCCACCCCGCGCAAGGTGGATATCCGGCTGATCTGCGCCACGCATCACGACCTCAAGACGATGGTGGAGCAAGGCGGTTTCCGCGAGGACCTGTACTACCGCATCCACGTCATCCACCTCGACGTGCCGGCCCTGCGCGAGCGCCAGGAAGACATCCTCTGGCTGGCGGCGCGCTTTCTCGACGAACGCGCGAGCAAGGGCGAAGCCCGTCGCACGCTGTCCCCGGATGCGGAGCGTGCCCTGACCCGTTATCCATGGCCGGGCAACGTGCGCGAGTTGCAGCACTGCCTGGAGCGCGCCTGCGTGCT
>JBIJDI010000330.1:0-3490 GCA_044344235.1 Sulfuritalea sp.
TGCGAAAAGTTCGCGCTGATTCCTACCAGTGTCATGAATTTTCTCGAAGGCACGCGCTTCACACCGGTCAAGCATCAGCGCCAGCAATCGCCCTACCGCCACCTGCTCAAGCCCAAGGCCGGCGGTATCGCACTGGCGCTCAACGCCATGGGCGACCGCTTTCAGGCCATACTGGACGTCACCATCGTCTATCCGGATGGCGCCCCGAATTTCTGGGAGTTTTTGTGCGGCAAACTCAAGCGTGTGACCGTGCGGGTGCAGATCCTGCCGGTCCCCGAACATCTGATGCACAGTGACTACGCGGGCGATTCCGAAGTGCGTGCCGCGTTTCAGCGCTGGGTGCAGCAGCTTTGGCAGGACAAGGACGCACAGATTTCGCGGCTGCTGACCGAGGCAAAACCCTGACACCATGGAATCCCATCTCACGGATATAGCCCGCGTCATACAGTTGGCGGTGGCGCCGGTCTTCCTCCTGACCGCCATTGCGACGCTGATCAATGCACTCAATACACGACTGGGGCGGATTGTCGATCGTCGCCGGGTGGTGCAGGAACGCCAGCAGACGCAGACACCTGACGCAGCCGTGACCGCGGGCGAGGAAATCGGCATGCTGATAAGGCGCAGCCGGCTGGTCTACCACTCGATATTCTGCGCGGTACTCTCGGCGCTGCTTGTGTGCCTGGTGGTGGCGGGCGCGTTTCTCGGCGCCTTGCTCGGTGTCGATCTGGCGCGTACCGTGGCGACGCTTTTCATCGCCGCGATGCTGGCCATGATTGCCGGACTCAGCCTGTTTCTGCGCGAGGTCTATCTCGCGGTTCGGACAGGCACACACAATCAACCTTGAGCTTGCGTCACGCACTGGCCACCATTGCGCTTGCTCCAGTGTTGCTGGCCCAGGGCCGGCGCGTGCGGCGCACGGTGCCCGTGCTGCCCGAACCTGACGGGCCGCGCGAGGGAGAGGCGGGCAGCGGCTTGCCGCTGCGACTACTGATCCTCGGCGATTCGGCCGCCGCCGGCGTCGGTGCCAAGACGCAGGACGAGGCACTCTCCGGACAACTCGCCGTATCGCTGGCGCCGACTTTTCGGCTGCGCTGGAAGCTGCTGGCCTTTACGGGCGCGACCACGGCCGACATGCTGGATCATCTGCAAGGAGTTCCGGTGGAGGCATTCGACGTCGTCGTCACCTCGCTGGGTGTGAACGACGTCACCGGACGCGTGTCGTTGGCCGCATGGCGCCGCGCACAGCAGGAATTGGTCGGCGTGCTGCAATCGCGCTTCGGCGCGCGCCACATCCTGCTTTCCGGCCTGCCGCCTATGCACCGCTTTCCGGCGCTGCCGCAGCCCCTGCGCTGGTATGTCGGCAGCCGCGCGCGCGATTTCAATCGGGCGCTGGCGAGCGTGGCGGCGAGCCACTCCGGCTGCGAGTTCCTCGCCCTCGGCCATGAGATGATGGATGTCTCGGCCATGGCCGGCGACGGCTTCCATCCGGGGCCGCCGATCTACGCCCTCTGGGCGCGCGAAGCCACGCGCCGCATCGTGCAACGCATGGAGCAGACAGCATGATCGACCTCTACTACTGGACCACCCCCAACGGCCACAAGATCACGATGTTTCTCGAAGAGGCCGGCATGCCTTATCGCATCGTGCCGATCAACATCGGCAAGGGCGATCAGTTCGCGCCGGACTTCCTCAAGATCGCACCCAACAACCGCATGCCGGCCATCGTCGATCACCATCCCGCCGACGGCGGTGCGCCCTTGTCGCTGTTCGAGTCGGGTGCGATCCTGCTGTACCTGGCGGACAAGAGCGGACGCTTCATCGCGCCGAATCTGCGCGGCCGCAATGAGACCATTCAATGGCTGTTCTGGCAGATGGGCGGACTCGGTCCGATGGCGGGGCAGAACCACCATTTCACGCAATACGCCCCCGAGCCGATTCCCTATGCCATCGAACGCTACGTCAAGGAAACCGCGCGTTTGTATGCGGTGCTCAACAAGCAGTTGGCCGACAGGGAATTCATCGCCGGCGACTATTCGATCGCGGACATGGCCTGCTATCCGTGGATCGTGCCGCATGAGCGGCAGCGCCAGAACCTGGATGACTTTCCCAACCTGAAGCGCTGGTTTGCCGCGATTCGCGAGCGCCCGGCGACGCAACGGGCCTATGCGCTGGCCAAGGAAATCAATCCGGCGCCGGTGGTGACCGAGGAAGCGAAGAACGTGTTGTTCGGGCAGGACGCCAGCAGCGTTCGTTAGCGTGAAACTGCACGTTCGAAGTCCCCTGTGATGGACGCGCACAGCGCGCCGACTGGTAACCCCCCGCGAGGGGGGAAGGGGGGCGGGCGACCAATTGGCTTTTGCGCGTCAGGTCAGCAGACCGTGCAGCATCTTGCTCGCCAGCAAGGCCAGGAAGCCGCCGAAGGCGCGCTTCAGCTGCTTCACCGGCAGCTTGTGCGCCAGCCGCGCGCCCACCGGCGCCATCAGGAAGCTGATGGCGACGACGCCGATGAAGGCGGGTAGATAGACATAGCCCAGCGAGTATTCGGGCAGGCCGGGGGTCTTCAGGCCACTGACGATGTAGCCGACGGTGCCGGCCACTGCGATCGGAAAGCCGAGCGCCGCGGAGGTGCCGACCGCATGGTGAATCACCACGTTGCAGTACACCATGAAGGGGATGGAGAGGAAGCCGCCACCGGCGGCGACCAGGCTCGACACCACACCGATCATCGTACCGGCAATGACCATGCCGACCGTGCCCGGCAGTTGGCTGTGGGGCTTGGGCTTGAAGTCGAGAATCATCTGCAGCGAGGCGTAATACACGATGGCGGTAAACACCATCGCCAGCGGCCGCGTCGGTACCCACGTGGCGAGAAATGAGCCGGACAGCGTGCCGATCACTAGTCCCGGCGCAAAACTTTTCACGATATCCCAGCGTACCGCGCCGTGTCCGTGGTGGGCACGCATGCTCGCAATCGACGTGAACACGATGGTCGCCATCGAGGTGCCGAGTGCGAGGTGCATGCTGTGCTCGACCGGGAAAGCCTGTGCCGTGAAAATCATGAACAGCAGCGGCACGATGGTCAGCCCGCCGCCGACGCCGAACAGGCCGGCAACGAAGCCGGCGAAGACGCCGAGCAGCGGGTAGCTCAGCCACCAAATTGTCATTTGGCTTCCTTCATCAACTTGCTGACAATAAATTTCCATTCCGCCGGATCGACCGGAGTGATCGACAGGCGGTTGCCTTTCTGCAAGGCGCGCAGATGGGCGAGTTCAGGGTGCGCACGCAGTTCGTCGAGGCCGACCAGCCGCGTTTTTTTTACGATGCGCACGTCGACATTCACCCAGCGTGGATTTTCCGGAGTGGATTTCGGGTCGAAGTAGTGGCTTTCCGGATCGAACTGGGTGCGGTCGGGATAGGCGAGTTGCGCGACCTCGGCCAGCCCGGCGATCCCCGGCTCCGGGCAGGACGAATGATAGAAGAGCACGCCATC
>JBIJDI010000041.1:0-12185 GCA_044344235.1 Sulfuritalea sp.
CCGGGTTGCGGCTCGACCTGCCGGCGAATGCCGTCGGCAAGGACTATCTGCCACTCACTTCGGCGATCGCGTCCGCGCCCAGCGGAACCGGGGTCCAGCTTTCCGTGCTCGGCCTCGCCGGCGTTCTGGTCGCCGCCGAAGAAGGCATCGAGCTCAATCTGCTCGGGCTATCGCTCGGCATCGACATCGCGCGCCCGGCGCTGCGCCTTCCCGGACTCGGGCGCGTCGGCCTTGCCAAGCCCGGACGCTGACCCGGGCTGCCGTTCAGGCACGAAGCGCGTAAAAGGAAAAAGGGCCGGGCGCCGTGCCGCGAGCGCCGACTTTTCGCAATTCGTGAATCAGCAACGCGTCGTCGGATCGACTGAATGCCGGTTATGACCAGCTTTATCACTGACAATAGCCGGTCTTAGCCAGCATAATTGATTCTGAAAGCAGGCCATGACCTGCCACGGAGTCATCCATGACCGACACGAAAACCCGCTTGAAGCGCTTGCAGCTTGCCGATGCGCTGCGGCCCTACCCGGCCCCCGAGGCGGCGACCGTGCCGCGCGGCGGCTGGCTGCGCGCACTACGCGAGGCATTGGGAATGACTCAGGGCCAGCTGGGTGCCCGCGCATCCATCAGCCGGCAATCGGTGCAGGATTTCGAGCGCGCCGAGGCGGATCGGCGCATTACGCTGGAAAGCTTGGACAAGCTGGCGCGAGCGATGGGTTGCCGCATGGTGTATTCGCTGGTGCCCGAGAACGGATCGGTCGATGCCTTGCGCGAGCGGCGTGCGCTGGCACTGGCCGAGGCGCTGCTGCAGCCGGCCGACCATTCGATGAAACTGGAAGCCCAGGGTGTCACCGCGCCGGAACGTGAGCGGCAACGCCGCCTGCTGGCCGATACGCTGCTGACCGGCAGCCCGCGCAAGCTGTGGCAGTGAATCTGAACTATCCGCCGTGCCGCCAGCGCCGACTTTCGGCGCACGACCGAATGGCTCACTTGGTGAACGTCCCTGCGGCTACCGGCTGCGCTGGATGACGCGGGTGCTGGAGCGGGAAAACGCTCTGGCAGTGATTACGCAGCCTGAGCGGGCGCCAGCCCCTCAGGCAGTCGCGTGCTTCCGGCGTCTGGTCGTTCCGCCCGTCACTTCGCCGTCTTCGCCCAGATCGTCGTCCGCTTCGCTGAAGCGCACGATCCGCACGCCGGCCGGAAGATCGGACTTGCGACGGCAAAGCTCCCTCAGCCAGTCGTTGCCGGGAGGGGCGAGAACATCCAAGAGGCTCATGGTGCGGTCGGTCATTTGTGGCTCCAGTGGTTTCTGGACTGAAGAAAAGCCGGAACGTTCGCGTCCGGGCTCGCGTCCTCCGCAAAGGCGAAGGCCCCACACGCGCGGGGCCTTCGGGCGGCTGGAAGGAGGAAACCAGCCACCGGGGGGAAAGAGGACCTACCGGCCGAGGTAGCGGCGGGAATCAGCGAGAAATTTCAGGACTGCGTTGGCTTGCATGTTCGGCTCCGTTGCGCGATTGAATGTCGGCACGCTTGTGTAGATGGGGCCGGGGCCGATTGGTTCAATGCCGAATTGCAACAAACTGTTTCACCCGGCCGCACCAGCTGCCGCCAGCCTCAGGCGTCGCTGACGCGACCGCGCTGGGCCTTGACCTTGCCGCGCAGCACCTTGCTGTCGACACGGCGTTTCTGCGAATTGCGCGTCGGCTTGGTGGCGCGGCGCGGGCGCGGGATGAAGGCGGCCTGGGCGATCAGCTCGCGCAGTCGCTCCAGCGCGGCGAAGGTGTTGCGCTCGAGACTGCGGAATTGCTGCGCCTTGATCACCACGATGCCCTCGGCGCTGATGCGCTGGTCACGCATTTGCAGCAGGCGGGTTTTGATCTCGTCGGGCAGCGAGGAGGCGCCGATGTCGAAGCGCAGGTGCACGGCGTTCGAGACCTTGTTGACGTTCTGGCCACCGGCGCCCTGGGCGCGAATCGCGGTGATTTCGACCTCGTCTTCGCGCAGCAGGGATTCGGCTTGGGTGGCGCTCATGGCTTTGGCTTCTCCGGCGCAGCGACATCGAGCGCGCGCCAGCCTTCGTGCCCCAACTCGCGCAGGGTTTCGATGTTGCGTTCATAGATGTCGGCGGCATCGGGGAAGGCGGCCGTGGCGCGCGCCAGGCTGGCTTCGCGAATCAGGTGCAGCGTTGGATAGGGCGCGCGGTTGGTGTGGTTGGCGATGTCGTCGGCTTCCGCATCGGCAAACACGTAATCGGGATGAAAGCTCGCGACCTGCAGCACGCCGCCCAGCCCGTGGGTGCGCAGCACGACTTCGACCAGGTCGAGGAAGTTGGTGAATTCGTCGAAGTCGGTGAGAACATCCGGCGTTATCAGCAAGGTGGTGTCGGTGTCTTCGGGTGCGGTCTCGACCAGGAATTTCAGTTCGCGCTCGAGATCGTCGAGCAGGTCATTGTCGTTCTGTGCGGTGCTGACGACGTAGCGAATCTGGCCCTTGACGTGCACGCCCTTGGCGAAGGGGCAGAGGTTGAGGCCGATCACCGCGCGCTCCAGCCATTTGCGGGTGGCGGCGATGATTGCATCGTGGCGTGCCGCTAGATCGGACATGGAAAGTCGGCGCTGGCGGTGCGGCGATCAGCCGGCCTGATACAGAAGGCGGCGCTCTTCCGCCTGCAGTGCCAGCTTGACCTCTTCCAGCACCGCGTCGACATCGGCGATGCGATGGTCGATTTCGATGCAGCCGGTCAGTTCGCTTTCCGGCGTCAGGTTGCCGGCCTGGTAGAGCCGCCAGATTTCCTTGCCGTAGTCGCTGTCGGCCAGCTCCGGCGCGAACTGGCCGAAATAGCTGGCCAGGTTGGCGACGTCGCGTTCCAGCATGGGGCCGGCGTTGCTGTTGCCGGCGGCGTCGACGGCTTGCGGCAAATCGATGATGACCGGGCCATCGCTGCCAACCAGAATGTTGTATTCGGACAGGTCGCCGTGAATGATTCCGGCGCACAGCATGCGAACCACCTGCTTGAGCAGCCCGGCGTGAAATTCCAGAGCCTCCTCGGCGGACAATTCGATGTCATTGAGCCGCGGCGCCGGATGGCCGTCGGCATCGGTCACCAGATCCATCAGCAGCACACCCTCGTGGCAGATATGCGGCTGCGGTACGCGCACCCCGGCGGCGGCCAGCCGATACAGGGCATCGACCTCGGCGCTTTGCCAGGCTTCCTCCTGCATCTGGCGGCCGTAGCGGGTGCCCTTTTCCATGGCCCGCGCCTGCCGGCTGTTCTTGGTCTTGCGGCCTTCCTGATACGACACGCTTTTGCGAAAGCTGCGTTGTTTGGCGTCCTTGTACACCTTGGCGCAGCGAATCTCTTCGCCGCAACGCACGATGTAGACGGTCGCTTCCTTGCCGCTCATCAACTGGCGAATGACTTCGTCAATCAGGCCTTCGGTAACCAGCGGCTGGAGTCTTTTCGGGGTCTTCATCGGTACGAACTCAGCCTGCCGCGTCTTGCAGCAAATGAACTTTCACTTTCTTGCCCTTGACCGTGCCGGCCGACAGCTTGCGCAGCGCGTCCTTCGCAATACCGCGCGCCACCGCGACATAGGTGGCGGTATCGGTGACGTTGATCTTGCCGACCTGCTCCTTGCTGAAGCCTGCGTCGCCGGTCAGCGCGCCCAGCACGTCGCCGGCGCGGATCTTTTCCTTGCGGCCGCCGAGGATCAGCAGCGTCGACATCGGCGGCATCAGTGGCTTGCCCGGCGCCGCCTGCAGTTCGCTCAGGGAATGCCATTCGATCTCGTGGCCGAGTTCCTTCTCGATGTTGTCGACGCGCGCCATCTGGCTGCCGCTGACGAGGCTGAAGGCCCAGCCTTCCTGATCCACCCGGCCGGTGCGGCCGATGCGATGGACATGCACTTCGGTGTCCGGCGTGACGTCGACATTGATCACCGCTTCGAGTTGTTCGATGTCGAGGCCGCGCGCAGCGACGTCGGTGGCGACCAGCACCGAGCAGCTGCGGTTGGCGAACTGGATCAGCACCTGGTCACGCTCACGCTGCTCGAGCTCGCCGTGCAAGGCCTGGGCGACGAAGCCTTCGGCGCGCAGTACCTGCAGCAGGTCGCGGCATTGCTGCCGGGTATTGCAGAACGCCAGCGTGCTGACCGGCCGGTAGTGCTTCAGCAGCAGTGCGACGGCAGCCAGCCGTTGATCGGGCTCGACCTCGTAAAAGCGCTGGCGGATTTTGGTGTCGGCGTGCTGTTCGAGCAGCTTGATCTGCTCCGGATTGCGCAGGAACTGGCGGCTCAGGCTGGCGATGCCTTCGGGATAGGTGGCGGAGAACAGTAGCGTCTGGCGATTCTTGGGGCAGGCCTTGGCGACGAAGGCGATGTCGTCGAAGAAGCCCATGTCGAGCATGCGATCGGCTTCGTCCAGCACCAGCGTATCGAGTGAGGCGAGGTCGAGGGTGTTGCGTTGCAGGTGGTCCATGATGCGGCCCGGCGTGCCCACGACGACATGGGCGCCGTGTTCGAGGCTGGAGATCTGCGGCCGCATGGTGCTGCCGCCGCACAGGGTCAGTACCTTGATGTTGTCTTCGCCGCGCGCCAGGCGACGGATTTCCTGGGTCACCTGATCGGCCAACTCGCGCGTCGGACAGAGCACCAGGGCCTGCACCGCGAAACGGCGAGGGTTCAGCTTGGTCAGCAGGCAAAGCGCGAAAGCGGCCGTCTTGCCGCTGCCGGTCTTGGCTTGCGCAATCAGGTCGCGGCCTGCCAGTGCGAGCGGCAGGCTGGCGGCCTGAATCGGCGTCATCCGAAGATAACCGAGTTGCTGGAGGTTTTGCAGGGTGCCGGGTGCCAGCGGCAGTTGAGCGAAAGATAGCGTCGACTCGGGGTCGACGACCGCCTGCGCGGGAACGGCGGAAGTTTCTTGCGAAGCGGCTTGAGAGGCTTGGGTCATGCGCAATTATAGTGGCGCAGGATATCCACCCGGCCTTTTGACTCGACTCGATGGCGACGGCGAGGCGCGCCGCATCCGCCACCGGCGGTACTCGGCGCTAATGCTGACTCTCTGCCGCTTCGGGCCGGGCGGCCGCATCCTCAGCGATATACCCGGACCGCTGATAGGAGATCTGCACCGCGTCGGAGATATGCGAGGTCAGCTGGCGATCAATCTGGATCAGGTGAGCCAACAAGCGCCCTCTGTCAAAGTCGGCCGCGCTGCCGCGCAACGCGACCAGTTGCGCGAGAACACGACCGTGCAGTTCCCGATGCGCCGGATCGGGAGCGAACGCCAAACAATCCATCAGCGCTTCCTCTTCCCGGAAACTGGACCGCGTGCAGTCGATAAGCCTCTCGAGCGCCTCGAGCAACTGCTCGGTCGACCTTTTTTCAAGATACATCACCAAGACTTCAACCTGAGCGTCAACCAAGCGGCGACGCATCGATTCGACAGACTTGGCTTCAAGTTCTCCCGTGTTTTCAGAAAAGGCGGTTGATTTCACGGGCATAACATCAACAAGACATGACGACGTTGACACTTTCGATCCCTTTTTCAAAACGACAAATCCAGTTTTGCCACCATTCAAGCATAGCCACTATTTCTGTATGGGCAAGGTCGGGATCACGCAATTCGACCGACGAACCCGTTTCAGCCAGCCGGACCTTCCCGTCGCTTCGCCGCCTGTTCCAGGCGAAGCTTTTCGCCGAGAACCTTGTTTGCGTAGACCTGCTCATCATCATCTGCGGCGCCAGCGTAATACTGCAAACCTTCGATAAGTCCGCCCTGTCGCCGTATGGCTTCCTGGAGAACCTGAGCGCCTATGTGAACGTTGGTCACGGGATCCAGAAACGGCCTAGCTACCGCTGTTTTCGGCACCTTGTCCTGGTGATAGCGTGGAATCACCTGCATCAAGCCCACCGCCCCCATGGGGCTCTGGGAAAATGGATTGAATCGCGATTCAATGCTGATTACGGCGATGATCAACAACGGATCCAGGCGACGTTCACGACCCGCTGCCTGGGCTGCTTCGAACACCGGCAGGAGCGCTTCGGGAGACACCCGGTAGCGCTGAACTACTTGATCAAGTGCGGCGGCCATGGCTGGAGTCAGGACCCGGGCAGTGGATTCAACGGGCTGGCGAAAGGTGGGTGCTTCAGCCGATAGCGAGAATTCCGGAACAACCGACCCTATTGATCGAAAAACATTGAAGTTGTTTGCCACACTTGCAAGCAGGACAAAGACAAAGACCAAGCCAGCAACTATGGCGTCGAGATGCACGTAGTTCAGGAAGGTATTGGTGCCGCGCACCATCAAATACCTATGCGAGAAAGAGGTAGTCAAGATTTCTCCTTTACTGATGTCAGTACGGGATGAATGCTCCTGCAATTCATTGGGAGTGATGCAGACGCCAGACGCTCAAACGCCCCGCAGAGGGGCGCGCCGGGCTTGAATCCAACCCTGTTCAGGGCCGGAAGGGACGAGACTCGAATCTTTCAGAAACCTGATTTTTGATCACTTCGGACAGCGCTTCTTGCGTTTCGGCAGCAATTTGATAGAGGCTGCGCGAGTAAACGGTGGCTTTGTCGATACCGGGCTGCGCCAGCCTGGTTTGCAACGAAACCAGACCCTCCGCGTCTTTTACTGCAATAAGGGCCCGGGCGTTTGTCGTGCTGCTTTCAAGCAGACTGCGAACGGCATTCAGATTCAGGGCCGCCAAACGCTCAACACCACCAAAAGCAGCATTGGCGATAGTTACCAGAGTTTCGACGCCGGCCTGGTTGGCACTGGCAAGTTGTTCGGGGAGCTTGTACATGGTGATCTCCTGAAAAGCATTGAAAGGAATGGCGCTGCGCTTCTCCATATCCCCAAATGTCCTTAAGCAAAGAGTTGGTGCACTGCAATATAGTTACATTCTAAGCAGCAAGCCTGATTTGTCAAGACAAAGTTGTTGCGGCGCAGCAACCATGGCCGACGAAAACCGGCGGTTCTCAAAAAAAACCCGATACCAAGGTACCGGGTTGAATCCAATCCTTGTGGATCGGAGGAGGAGACAAATGAATCTTAGGCCTGTTTGCCGCTCATGATTAGGCAGCGCCCTCTAGGAAAGACCGGGTACGGCCCCTGGTCACACCAAGTACCCCGCAATTTGCTCGGCAGGCCTAGTTCCAGCCACCTCCGTCTTTTTTCTCGAATTTCTCGCGGTCTCGGCTGAACAGCTCTTCGAGTTCTTCGCGTCCGGCCTTGGCGACAGTCAGCATCCGGTTTTCATCGTGGAAATGCGGAATCAGCGATTCCATCGTAGACACGTTGTGGTGGCGAAACGTATCGGCCATTTCGCGAGCCCGGTAGGGATCGACGCCCAATGATTCGAGTACATGGCGTCCCGTCTTCAGGGCGGCCTCGAAAGTTTCGCGCTCTATTACCTCGACCTGGCGCGTACGCAACTCGACGTAATGGCGAACATTGCGGGCGCGTGCAACGATCCGCAACTGCGGAAAATTTGCGCGGACAAGGTCAACCAGCGCGAGACTGTCTTCCACATCGTCGATGGCGTTCACCAGCAGCCGCGCCTTCCCGGCACCGGCTGCGGTCATCAGATCGAGCCGGGTTGCATCACCGTAGAAGACCTTGTAACCGAACTTGCGCAACATCTCTATTTGATCAGGATCGTGATCAAGGACTACTGCCCGAATGCCGTTGGCAAACAACAGACGGCCAATGATCTGTCCGAAACGGCCGAAACCGGCAATTAGAACCGCCCCCCCCGAGATCCTCGTCAATCGTATCCGCCTCGCGCTTCTGCCTGGCTGCAAGACTCCCGATCAGCCGATCATAGACCGCCAACAGCACCGGCGTGGCTGCCATGGAAAGAGCAACCACCATGGTCAGCATGCCTCCGGTTTCGCGATCAAGCAGCTTCTCGTTCTGGGCTGCCGCAAAAACGACGAAGGCAAACTCGCCACCTTGTGAGAGAAGTATCGCAAACAAGCCGCGTTGTCGTCGTGTGATACCGAAAACACGCGCCAGCGCCCACAACGCGACCCCTTTGATGGCAAGAAAGCCTGCCAGCAACAGAACCACACTTCCCGGCCGAGCCAGCAGCAAGCCAAAGTCAATTGCCATCCCGACTGAAATGAAGAACAGGCCGAGCAACAATCCCTTGAACGGCTCGATATCAGTTTCCAGCGCGTGACGGTATTCCGAGCTCGCCAGCAACACACCTGCCAGAAAGGCGCCCAGCGCCATCGACAGCCCGACCATCGACATCAATTGCGAAATGCCGATAACCAGCAGCAGGGCAAAAGCGGTGAACACTTCCCGGATGTCTGCTGCGGCAATCAGGCGCAGCGCAGGCCGCGTCAGATAGCGCCCGATGACGATCACACCGGCAATGGCCCCTAGTGCTTTCAGCCCGTCCTGCCACGGCGTTCCGCTGACCGCGGTGTGCGTTGCGAGAAACGGGATGGCGGCCAGCAAAGGAATTGCGGCCATATCCTGGAACAACAGAATGGCAAAAACGCTTTGGCCGGTAGGCGTTGGCAACTGATTGCGCTCCTCCATCGTCTGCACCGCGATCGCGGTTGACGATAACGACAGGGTCAATCCTGCGATCAGCGCAAGCTTCCAATCCAATCCAATGGCTGCACCACCAGCCGCGAGAGCCGCGCCGCAGACAAGCATCTGCACGCTGCCGTTTCCGAAAACCTCGCGGCGCATCGACCACAATCGTTTGGAATCCAGTTCCAGTCCGATAAGGAACAGCATCAAGACCACGCCGAATTCCGAAAAATGCATGATCGATTCGACATCACTGACGAAACCCAGACCCCAGGGACCAATCAAGGTCCCGGCGATCAGATAGCCGAGCACTGAACCCAAGCCAAGCCGCTTGGCCAACGGAACGCACAGCACCGCCGCCGCCAGATAGATCAGCGCATCGCGCATCATCGCTCGGGTTCCAACAGGCTTGAGTCTTCACCACGCGCGGCGAGCCACGCCTCCAGCCGTTGTCTCAGTTGCTGCGACTGCGCCTCAAGCGCCGCCTGGTCCATATCGTGAACCCCATGGAGAATGCAGGGGGACTGCCATTTCATTCCGCAGAAGATCGCCGTCTCTTCAACAGGTCGCATGAAGTCGGCAAAGGGCCGTTGATGGATGCCCTCACTTGTGTACGCGTCGGCGCTTCCGCCGGTCGTCGTTACCCAAAGACAGTCTTTCCCGTGCAGCGCCGCGCCACCCGCACCGTAGGCCCAGCCAAATGTGAGCACCTTGTCGAACCAGTGTTTCAGCAAGCCAGGGACGCTGTACCAGAACACCGGGTGCATCCAGACCACCAGTTGAGCACGCTCCAGAGCGGCCTGCTCTGCTGGAACATCAATATCAAAGTCCGGATAGCGGTCGTAGAGCGAGCAGACTTCCACACCGGCAAGCTTGCGCAGCGCCTCCAGTAGCGTCCGGTTGGCACGCGACTGAGAGGGATAGGGATGTGCGAAGACTATATAGATCATGTCCGGGCCGGCAAGGCTCCAGTGTATTCGAACGTGATCGGTCGAGGCAGTCCAGGTAGTGGATTGCGGTGGAACGTTAAACGCTTTTACTGCGCCGATTCGACTCCCGGTCAGTCGCTCGGGGCAGTTGACCCCGCCCGCGGTGTGTCACGGAAAACAGCCGCCCCTCGGCGGCATCATCCTGAATCAAACGTCGATATTGCGGGCGTACAGTGCGTTTGATTCTATGAATGCCCGTCGCGGCTCGACATCATCACCCATCAAGGTCGTGAATATTTCATCCGCAGCTATGGCGTCGTCAATCTGTACTCTTAGCAGGCGGCGTACCGTGGGATCCATGGTCGTTTCCCACAGCTGACCGGGGTTCATTTCCCCCAAACCTTTGTAGCGCTGTTTGGCCAGGCCACGTTCGACTTCGTTCAACATCCACTTCATGGCATCCGCAAAACTCGTCACTGCCAGGGACTTTTCGCCGCGACGAATTACCGCACCTTCGCCCATGAGGCCGGCGATCATCTCGGCGGTCCGGCGAATCTGCAGATAGTCGCCCGAAAGCAGGAAATCCTCATCGATGCGACCCGTTCGCAAGTTGCCGTGGCGCATGCGAATCACCGCCAGCATCCAGCGTTCGTGCTTATCGTCGAAGCGCGCTTCGATACGAACTTCCCTCGAAAGGTGTGCGGCAATTCGCTCCGCGCTGTCGCGCGTCGCAGCCTCATTCGAAGTATCGACTGCGATGTCGTGGGCGAGCAGCGCGTGCAACACTTCACCGTCGATGAAGTCCGTAACGCGGCGGATTACCGCTTCGGACAACAAGTAGGCGCGGGCCAACGCTCCCAGGGCCTCCCCTTCAACCACGGCAGCGCCGGCTCGCGGAGTGAGCTGGGTTCCATCCAGGGCAAGACGCAGCAAATGCTGGTTGAGTTCGTGATCGTCCTTGATGTAGGTCTCGCTCTTGCCATGCTTGATCTTGTACAGCGGCGGCTGAGCGATATAGATGTGGCCTCGCTCGACCAGCTCCGGCATTTGCCGATAGAGAAAAGTGAGCAGCAACGTGCGGATATGTGCGCCATCGACGTCCGCGTCAGTCATGATGATGATGCGGTGGTAACGCAGTTTTGCAATGTCGAAGTCTTCAGCGCCGATACCGCAACCGAGCGCCGTCACCAGGGTGACGATCTGTTCGCTTGAAATGACTTTGTCGTAGCGAGCCTTTTCGACGTTAAGCACTTTCCCGCGGAGAGGCAGGATTGCCTGAAACTTCCGGTCGCGGCCCTGTTTTGCCGAGCCGCCTGCAGAATCACCCTCGACAATGTAGATCTCGCACAGCGCCGGATCCTTCTCCTGACAGTCGGCGAGTTTGCCGGGCAGACCAAGGCCGTCAAGAACTCCCTTGCGACGCGTCATGTCGCGTGCCTTGCGCGCGGCTTCGCGCGCGCGCGCGGCCTCAACGATCTTGCCGGTAATAATCTTCGCGTCGACGGGTTTTTCAAGCAGGTAGTCCGCAAGCTTCTGCGCCACAACTTCCTCGATCGCCGGCCGAGCTTCCGACGACACCAGCTTCATCTTGGTCTGCGAAGCAAACTTGGGATCGGGCATCTTCACCGAGAGCACGCAAGCCAACCCCTCTCGCATGTCGTCGCCGGTGATCTCGACCTTGGCCTTCTTGGCGATTTCGTTTTCTTCGATGTACTTGTTGATGACGCGGGTCATCGCGGCGCGCAGGCCGGTCAGATGGGTGCCGCCGTCGGACTGGGGTATGTTGTTGGTGAAGCACAACACCTGTTCGGCGTAGGAGTCATTCCATTGCATGGCGACTTCGACATCGATGTTGACGCCGTTTTGCACCGAGACGCCAGTCGAGTGGAACACCGAGGGGTGCAACACGGTCTTGGTACGGTTGATGTACTCGACGAAGCCCTTGACGCCCCCGGAGAAGGCAAAGTCTTCTTCCTTCATGTTGCGCTGATCCACCAGGCGGATCTTGACACCGTTATTGAGGAAGGACAGCTCCCGCAGGCGCTTGGCGAGTATGTCGTAGTGATACTCGACGATCCCGAAGATTTCCTCGTCCGCCATGAAATGCACTTCCGTGCCGCGCTTTTCGGTGTCGCCCAGCACTTTCAGCGGGGACACTTCGACGCCGTTTTGCATTTCCAGCAGACGGTCAACCGCGTGACCGCGATGAAATTCCATCGCGTATTTCTTGCCGTCGCGACGAATAATCAGGCGCAGCCATTTTGACAGGGCGTTTACGCAGGAGACGCCTACGCCGTGCAGGCCACCGGAAACCTTGTAGGAATTCTGGTTGAACTTGCCACCGGCATGCAGTACGCACATGACGATTTCCGCGGCAGAACGCTTGGGTTCATGCTTGTCGTCGAACTTGATTCCGGTAGGAATGCCGCGTCCATTGTCGGTCACCGAGATCGAGCTGTCGGTGTGAATGGTAATGACAATGTCGTCACAGTGCCCAGCCAACGCTTCGTCAATCGCGTTGTCTACCACTTCGAACACCATGTGATGCAAACCGGTGCCATCGGAGGTGTCGCCAATGTACATGCCCGGACGCTTTCTTACGGCCTCCAGGCCTTCAAGTTGTTGAATGCTGCTTTCGTCGTAGGCCGGGCCGGTGTCGCTTTCGATCATGGGGTTCTTTTCGTGTTGGTGTCAGATACGCATCGGCATGACGAC
>JBIJDI010000333.1:0-3480 GCA_044344235.1 Sulfuritalea sp.
CGCGTAACAGACGATCAAGCCGATGATTTTCTTTTTGCCGAAGAAGCGGAAGCCACGGTTGTAGAGGGAAAGGCCGCATGGAAGGTCCTCATCGCGGACGATGAGCCCGACGTTCATGTTGCGACAAAACTGGTTTTGAAGGACTTCTCCTTCTGCAATCGCGGTATCGAGTTTTTCGATGCCTATGACGGAAATCAGACGTGCGAACTTCTGCGGCAGAACCCGGATACAGCCGTGGTGTTTCTCGATGTGGTGATGGAAACAGAGGATTCCGGCCTCAGGACCGTCAGGCGCATTCGCGAGGAGATCGGCAATCAGATGGTGCGCATCATATTGCGCACTGGCCAGCCGGGTCATGCGCCGGAAGAGCATGTGGTTTTGAATTATCACATCAACGATTACAAGTCGAAATCCGAGATGACGGCGAAGAAGCTCTTTACCTCCCTCGTTTCGGCCCTTCGGTCATTTCAGGACCTGCAGACCATTGAGTCCAGCCGGCGTGGCCTGGTCAAGGTTCTCGATGCTGCAAGCAACATGGATTTCCGGTCGAGGAATCTTTTCGTTTCCGGTCTGCTGATGCAACTAGGGTCGCTGCTCGATATTGGTGACAACGACCTGATTCTGATCCGGCGCGGCGATGCCGGCGGTCAGGACATAATCATGGCGGCCTGCGGCGGCTTCGATGCCTTTATTGGCGCGCCGATCAAGGACATCCTCGATGCCGAAAGCATCGAACACGTTTCCCGGGTTTTTTCCGGTGGCGTAACGCATATCGATGACAAGCGATCGATTTATCTGGTACCGATGCCGAACCTGAGCGACGTTGTCGTTTATGTCGGTGGCGCAAAGAAAATCAGCGAAACAGAGCTGGCATTGATCGACATTTTTTGTATGAAGATCGTCCTCGCCTACGACAACTTCGAGTTTGTGGAGCAGTCGAGGCTGGATCAGAGTGCCGAGATTGCGTTGTTGGCGAAGCTGACGGCGTGCGCATCCTACCTTCCGGTTTCCCATGCCATCAATCGCGGCAGGCTCAGTCGGGAAATCGCATCGCGGATGAAGGAGAAGGACACCGTTCGGATGATCGACAGGCACCTTCCGGAACTGCTCGAGCGCGCAGCCGTGCTCGCTGACATTGGCAATCACCAGATCCCCTCGAACATTCTGGAAAGTGCAGCGGCCCTTTCGGCGGAAGACCTGGTCCAAGTCCGCAGGCATCCGCAGTTCGGCGCCGCGATGCTGCGAGAGATCCTGACCGATGCAAGGGGCGGGCGCGTCTTCGGTCTTGCTGGCGAGGTTGCGCTGTCGCACCACGAGAATTTCGATGGCTCGGGCTACCCGAGTCGCCTGAAGGGCGAAGATATTCCTTTGTCGGGACGGATCGTGGCGGTCACCGACAGCTATCTTGCGATGACTTCTTCGCGCCCGTGGCGCATGGCAATCGGCCATGAGCAGGCGCTTGAGATGATCAGGCAGGATTCAGGAGGGAAATTTGATCCTCGGGTCGTTGAGGCTTTTATGGCGGTGGCCCCGGCCTTCCGCACCGGTTCCTGATTTCAGCGGTTGTCGTCGTTTGAGGAATCCTGGGAATCCTCTGCTCTGCGCGCCCGTCCCCGCCGGTCGTTTGACTGCATGGCCTGATCCTGCTGCGGTGCGGTTGTGGCCAGTGTGATCGTGAAGCAGGTTCCCTGACCGGGAGCGCTCGTTGCACTAATTCGCCCGCCGAGGATGCTGAATACCATGTTGTGCACGATATTCAGGCCAAGACCGCTGCCTCCCTGTCCGAGCTTGGTGGTAAAGAACGGATCAAAGATTCGCGGCAGGATATCCGGTGGTATGCCTTTGCCATTGTCGCTGACCTTCAGAATGACACTTCCATCGCTTTGACCTTTTTCGGCCTCAATGCGGATCCGTCCGGTTGGACAACCGTCGAAGCCGTGAATGATGCTGTTGTTGATCAGGTTGGTCATCACCTGGCCTAGTGGTCCGGGAAAGCTTTCCATGACTATGTCATCCGGAATGTCCTGTTCTATGACGTAGGGTGTCTTGCGGATCGTCGGACCGAGTGTCGTTACTACTTCCGCAATCATTTCCGCAAGTTTGAAACTGCGCCGTTGCGAACTGGTCTGGTCGACGGCGACCTGCTTGAAGCTGGACACCAGTTCGGCCGCCTTGTTCAGGTTGCGGACCAGAACATCGCCGGCGGAATCGGTGTTGGTCAGGAACTCATCGAGCATCGAGCGTTTCAATCCGGTTTTGAGGGCTTCTCCCATCTTCTTGCTGGTCGAAACCAGGTGGGTCGCCACCATGAGGCTGTTGCCGATCGGCGTGTTGAGCTCGTGGGCAATTCCCGCGACCATCGATCCCAGACCCGCGAGTTTTTCGCTGCGCACCAGTTCATCCTGCGTCTGCTCGAGATTCTGGATCACCACACCCAGTTCCAACAGGGCTTGCTGCAAGGCTTTCGCCCTATCCTGCAGGCCGGCCTCGGCGTGCCGTTGCTCGGTGATGTCACGCAGGGTTTCTATGGCCCCGATCACTTGCCCGGCCGGGTTGCGCAGCGGCGCGGCGGTAAAGTACAACCAGCATCCTTCCTTGCCGAAATTGGGAAAGAATTCCTCGGCCTCGAATGCGCCGTCAATGAGTTCGGAGCGTCGCCACCTTGAATAGTGGCGCGCGACTTCGCGCTCCGACTCTCCGGAAACGATCAGGTCGGCCATCATCGGTCGTTCGCTGCTGTAGAAGGCCCGCCACTGCTTGTTGGTTGCCAGGATAGATTCGGCCTGCACGCCGGTGAGTTTCTCGCAGGCCCGGTTCCAGTGCGTTACGTGGTGGTCGCGGTCAAGAACGAATGCAGCGATCGGACTGCCATCGATGATTTGCGCCAGACGCGCCTGTGTTGCACCGAGGTCCGTCAGGGTCTTCTGCAGCGCCTCGGTACGATCGGCCACCTTGCGTTCGAGTGTGGCATTGAATTCCCGCAGCGCAGTCTCGTTGCGTTTGCGCTCCGTGACATCGGTATAAGTGGTGATGAAGCCCCCTTCGGGCAACGGCTTGCCGACCACCTCGATGACCGACCCATCCGGACGTTCGCGCTCATATACGTGCGGCTCCGAACGGAGCGCCTGAAGCACCCGCATTTGCACCTGCTCATCGGCATCGCCTGGACCGTATTCTCCGCGCTCGGCGTTGTAGCGAATGTAAGTTTCGAATGGCGTTCCAGGTATACCGAGAGATTCCGGGAGATTAAGGAGTTCCAGAAATCTTGGGTTGCAAACGACGAGTTTGAGGTTGGCGTCGAACATCGAAATGCCCTGACTGATGTTGCCGACGGCATTGCGCAGCACGGACAGCGATTTTCCCATGTCGCGTTCGCGCGCGCGCTGCTCATCCTGTTTGCGCTCGGAAATATCCTCCTGCAGAACAACAAGGCCGGCAGGCGCACCGTCAATCAAAACAGGGGCGGTTCGTACCAGCAGA
>JBIJDI010000332.1:0-3480 GCA_044344235.1 Sulfuritalea sp.
CCGGGCAGCGCCTGGGCGGCGCGCCGGTCGGCAGTCGTCACCGTGTCGCCCACCTTGGCGGCATCGAGTTCCTTGATGCCGGAGATGATGAAGCCGACCTCACCCGCTCGCAGTTCGCTGCGCGTCACCGACTTGGGCGTGAACACGCCGACCTGTTCGCACAGGTGCTGCGAGCCTTCTGCCATCAGCAGTATCTTGTCCTTCGCGCGCACCGTGCCGTCCACCACGCGCACCAGCATCACCACGCCGACATAGTTGTCGAACCATGAATCGATGATCAGCGCCTTCAGCGGCGCCGCCGGATCGCCTTTGGGCGGAGGGATGCGGGCGATGACCGCCTCGATTACGTCATCGACACCGAGACCGGTCTTGGCCGAGCACAGGATCGCCTCGGTGGCATCGATGCCGATCACGTCCTCGATTTCCTGGCGCGCGTTGTCGGGGTCGGCGGCAGGCAGGTCGATCTTGTTCAGCACCGGCACCACGTCGACGCCCAGTTCGATCGCCGTGTAACAGTTCGCCACGGTCTGTGCCTCAACACCCTGCGACGCATCGACCACCAGCAGTGCGCCTTCGCAAGCGGAAAGCGAGCGGCTGACTTCGTAGGAGAAGTCGACGTGCCCCGGCGTGTCGATCAGGTTCAGGTTGTAGATCTGGCCGTCACGCGCGGTGTAGCTGAGCGCCGCGGTCTGAGCTTTGATCGTGATGCCACGCTCGCGCTCGATATCCATTGAGTCAAGTACTTGCGCCTCCATTTCGCGGTCAGACAAACCTCCGCAACGATGGATGATGCGATCGGCCAGGGTGGATTTACCGTGGT
This sequence comes from Sulfuritalea sp., assembly GCA_044344235.1. Classification (GTDB taxonomy): domain Bacteria; phylum Pseudomonadota; class Gammaproteobacteria; order Burkholderiales; family Rhodocyclaceae; genus Sulfuritalea. The sequence goes on from JBIJDI010000332.1 coordinate 821, forward strand.
CGATATGGGCAATGATGGAGAAGTTGCGGATGTGATTCATGGGGTCAACAAAAAAGGTGCTCATTCAAGCCCTTGAGCACCTTGGAGACTAAAAAAGCAAGGGGCGAATTTTAGCCTAAAGCCCCCAAATACTCACGCACTTTCGCCACATCAAGGAAGTAATGGCATAGTTCGCGGCCCTCCCCATCGACCAGTACCGGCACCAGTTCGTCGTATTTCGCCTCGAGCACCGGATCGGCATCGACGTCCAGCACCTCAATGCCGAAATATGGCACTCCGTGCTCGCCGCGCAGGGCTTCCAGCGCGGCGAGCATGTCATGGCACAGATGGCAGTAGTCGCGACTGAACAGCCGCAACTGCGGCGTCGGGCGCCCCGCGGGAGATCTATTTGTCAGATACGCCCTTGATGGTGATGAACGTCTGTGAATCGCCGCGTCGCACCAGCAGGGTGATCGTCGCGCTTTTCTCGAGGCCCTGCAGCAAGTCATTGAACTGAGGCAATGATTTGACCTCCGTCTGGACACCCTTGATGATCACCGACAGGATGATGTCGCCCGAGCGCAATTCAGTGCGTGTGCCGCCGTTCCTGACTTCCTCCACGATCAAACCGTGCTGGATGCCCAACGCCCGCCTCTGCTCCACCGTCGGCACCACCAGCACCAGTCCAAGGCGGTTGGCCGCCTGCGGCTCGACCGACTTTCCGCCACGACTGGCGCTGCGCGTGCCGGTTTCATCATCGGGTATCTCGCCCACAACTGCCGTCAGTTCGCGAGTCGCTCCCTTGCGCCAAATATGTACGACGACCTTGCTGCCGGGTTTGGTGGATCCCACCATTCGCGGCAAGTCGCCAGATTCGGCCACGGCCTTGCCATCGAACTTGAGAATGATGTCACCGACTTCGATCCCGGCCTTGTCGGCCGCAGCCCCCTTCTCTACCGAGGCCACCAGAGCGCCCTGCGGCTTGCCGAGACTGAAGGACTCCGCGAGTTCCTTGCTCACCTCCTGAATGCCGATGCCGAGACGGCCACGGCTGACCTTGCCCCGGGACTTCAACTGATTCTGCACCTCCATCGCCAAATCTATGGGGATCGCGAAGGACACCCCGATAGAGCCGCCGGAGCGCGAGTAGATCTGCGAGTTGATGCCGACCACCTCGCCCTTCATGTTGAATAGCGGGCCCCCGGAATTTCCCGGATTGATCGCTACATCGGTCTGGATGAAGGGCACGAAATTCTCGTGCGCCAGGGAACGACCCTTGGCACTGACGATGCCGGCGGTAACCGTGTTCTCGAAACCAAAGGGCGAACCGATCGCGACCACCCATTCGCCGACCTTGAGCTTGACCGAATCACCCAGTTTGGCCACCTGCAAATTGCTGGCTTCGATCTTGATCAGCGCCACGTCGGTGCGCTTGTCGGTACCCAGCACCCTGGCTTTGAACTCGCGCTTGTCGGTAAGTTTGACCAGTACCTCGTCAGCGCCATCGACCACATGCGCATTGGTCAGAATGTGGCCGTCGGCGCTGATGATGAACCCGGAGCCCAGCGAGCGGTTCTTGAACTCCTGCGGCACGCCGGGAAGATTCGGAATCTGGCCCGGGAAGAAGCGGCGGAGCAACTCCTGCATGGACTCGTCCCCCTCAAACTGGAACTGGTGGCCACCGCGGCGCCCCTTGATGATCTGGGTAGTGCTGATATTGACCACCGTCGCGCCCTGCTTTTCCACCAGTTCGGTGAAGTCGGGCAGTTCGGCAGCTTGTGTCTGAGTCGAAAATACCGAGGAAAAAGCCAGTGCGAGGGAAATGAGAAGTTTCTTCATGATGACTCCTTGAAACGTACTTCCGTGGTTTGAACATGCAACGAAAAAAGCTTGCCGTGGCGCCGCGCACGAATCTCCTTGAGGCGCAACAGGACAAGGCCACAGGCGAGGCCGATGACGGTTCCCGCCACGGCCGACGAATCACCCGCCACTGACTGCCCGATCGCCGCACCCCCAATGGCCAGCAAGACAGGCAGTACATACGAGGCCAGCGACGCACTCCACAACGTGCCTTCGGCCACAGTCAACTGCACACGGTCGCCGACCCGGGCTCCGATCAGGTTCTCCAGCCAGTAGCGGCGCGGTCCCGCGCTGATACCGAGCAGACTGTCCTGGCAGGCCTCCGTATTCTTGCAACTGCCGCACGCGGGTGCACGGCCAGGCACTTCAACCCAGACCTGGCCGCCTGATGCTTCGACGACAACCGCATCACACTGGCTCATTTGCGCCTCCGCTCGATGCCATCACCGAGCCGCCTGACTGCAAGCGCCGGCACCTCGCCCATGACCACCACTCGATCCTCACCGACTTGGCGCCGATACACATTGACCGGCCCAACAACCGACATGGTCTCCGTTTCCCCTGCGGAACCGCCCGGCTCGATAAAGACGGAGATCGACGCCAGTCCATCCGAAAACACCACGTGCAGACTCTCGGGATTATCGGGGGCAGTCTGTCGCTTCATGGCCGCAACCTTGCGAAAACCCGGCAGCAGTGTGCGAAAAGTCCAGTTCATGTCGTCCGGCTTGACTTCGGTAGCCCTGACCTGCTGCACCCGAACACGCTCGCTATCGAACCGGGGCTTCAGCGCCCCCTGCTCGAGGGGGCCTCCAATCTTGACC
>JBIJDI010000042.1:0-12129 GCA_044344235.1 Sulfuritalea sp.
GCCGGGCAGCGGAGATGGGCTGCGGAAGCACTTTTGGCGATAAGCAGACGTGAGGCAGGCCGAGACGCGCAAGACTGGCTTGCAGAGCCGCGAAGACACGCCTTAGTGCGATGACAGTTGCGAAGTAAGCAGTAGCAATATTGCGCAGTCGGATAACCTTCGATTCATCAATACCCTTTGTAACGTAGTAGCTTGCCTGGAGAACGGCACGACGAATACGATGAGCAGCTACAGCGGCGCGGGCACGCAGACAAAGACCAACAGTAAAGCCGAGCCAGAGAAAAATCAGCTCGGCACCGGCATTTGCAACTACGGCAACTATAGCGACCAAGGCGATGCAGAGCCAGCTCATTGGCTCGGAGTGTCGGCTAGTTGCTGATTTGCAGAACAACAGGGAAATCGCGTCCATCAGCGGCAGTGTACGACCCCGGCCCTCGAAAAATGGCCCGAAAAGCGCACACGGACGCCGCTTTTCACCCCCACAAACCTCTGATCCGGTGATAAGGAGAAATCAACGTCGCTATCCCGGCCACCGGGCATCGGCAGGCCTGCCTGCCGGTCACACTTTGGGCACAAACATCCAGTGATATTGAGGGATGGTCGGGCACAATTTGGTCACACTCGGGCACACAATTTTGTGCCAAAATGAACAACGTCAAGCGCCACTAGAAACAAAAACAAGGTGTTACTATATGTTTTTTATAACATTTTATGGCCCGCCCGGCGGGATTCGAACCCACTACCCCCGGCTTAGAAGGCCGGTGCTCTATCCAGATGAGCTACGGGCGGATGTGCTGTGTCACGCTTCATGTTTTGGTCAGGATTGCCGCTCACTGCTCGACGCCATCGCCGCAAAAGACCTTGCATGACTGCATTTTTGAAGTTTACAGTGAAACAGGGGCGCTGGATGCCGATCGAACGCGACGCCACGAATATCGACCACGCGGCGGCGCAGGACGAAAAAATTGGCGCGGCGCGTAGCATAATTGCAAATGTCACCGCCGGATACCGTTCAAGCCCATGGCAACAGAACCGACTTACTGCTACCACTGCCGCATGCATCACCCGAGAAACGAGATGCGCCTGATTGTCACCAAGACGGGCAAGCGCTGGCGTTGCATACGCAGCATCGAGGCGACACTGCAGGGCCCGGAGGCACGCGAAGCCTACGGTCGTCAGGTGTCGGAGATCAACAAGGCCGAATCCAAGAGCCGCGCGCAGCGGATGAACAATCTCCTTCAGGAGAAATAGCCGGCATGAAGGCCGCCCCGGGAAAGCTGGACCGCATCGTCGCCGATGCACGCCGCAGCGCAGAACTTCGCGATCAGGGCTACCGTGAGCAGGCGCTGAAGATTTACCCTTGGATATGCGGCCGCTGCGCCCGCGAATTCACCCGCACCAATCTGCGCGAACTCACCGTGCATCACCGCGATCACAATCACAGCAACAATCCGCCCAATGGCAGCAACTGGGAACTGCTGTGTCTTTACTGCCACGACAACGAGCATCAACGACAGATCGAAGCTGCCGGTGCTGGTGATCCAGGCAGCGCGGGCAACGGATCGACAGCCACCCATTCCCCTTTTGCCAATCTCAAGGCGATGCTGGGGGGCGGGGACTAGGCGGCGAAACTTCGTCGATTTGCCCGGATGGTCGGAAAAGCTGAAAAGCGGGCAAAAAAAAGGGTTTCGGTCTTTCGACGGAAACCCTTGGGATCAGCTGGTCGGGGTGGAGGGATTCGAACTCTCGACATCTTGCTCCCAAAGCAAGCGCGCTACCGGGCTGCGCCACACCCCGAACCCGGCAATTTTACCGAACCCTGCCCATGCCGGTCAATCGCAATACGACATGACGTGTCACAAAAGCACGACTTGCAGTAGTCCCGCGTTTCGTTTATAAAGCCGGTTCTCCGAAAATACGGACACTCCGCGATGGCTGAAGACCTGCTGCACAAGAAGCAATTCCCGCCCTACACCCCGAAGAAGGGTGAGGACTACATGAGCACGAAGCAGCTCGCTCATTTTCGCGCCATTCTGGCATCCCTCAAGGATGAGTTGGGCGAGGACATCGAGCGCACTGTGCATACGATGCAGGACGAGGCGACCGTGTTCGCCGATCCGAATGATCGCGCCAGTCAGGAGTCCGACATTGCGCTGGAACTGCGCAACCGTGACCGCGAGCGCAAACTGATCAAGAAGATCGACGAGTCGATTGCCCGCATCGAAAGCGGCGAATACGGCTACTGCGATTCCTGCGGGGTCGAGATCGGCCTGAAACGCCTTGAAGCTCGCCCCACCGCCACCCTCTGCATCGACTGCAAGACGCTGGAAGAGCACCGCGAAAAACAGGTTGGAAAGTAAGCGCCGCTAAAGCGCCCCGACCAACAAAAAAGGACGCCGAGGCGTCCTTTTTTGTTGCCTGCAAGAGAGACCTTATTCGGCGACAGCGGCCGGTGCTGCGGCCTCTGCGGCAATGGCCTTCATCGACAAGCGCACACGGCCCTTGTCGTCGGTCTCGATGACCTTGACCTTCACGACCTGGCCTTCCTTGAGGTAATCGGCAACCGCATTCACCCGCTCGCTGGCGATCTGCGAAATGTGCAGGAGGCCATCCTTGCCCGGCAGCAGGCTGACGATGGCGCCGAAATCCAGCAGACGCAGCACGGTGCCTTCGTAGATGCGGCCGACTTCAACCTCGGCGGTGATGTCTTCGATACGTTTCTTGGCCACCTGCGCTGCGTCGGCATTCACCGACGAAATGGTGATCGAACCGTCATCCTCGATATCGATCACGCAGCCGGTTTCTTCGGTCAGCGCACGGATTACCGCTCCGCCCTTGCCGATCACGTCGCGGATTTTTTCCGGGTTGATCTTGATGTGGATCATGCGCGGTGCGAAGGTGGAAACTTCTTCGCGATGGCCGGTCATGGAAGCCTTCATCTTTTCCAGGATGTGCAGTCGCGCCTCCTTGGCCTGGGCCAGTGCAACCTGCATGATTTCCTTGGTGATGCCCTGAATCTTGATGTCCATCTGCAGAGCGGTGATGCCTTCTTCGGTACCCGCCACCTTGAAGTCCATGTCGCCGAGATGATCCTCGTCGCCGAGGATGTCGGTCAGCACGGCGAAGCGGGGGCCATCCTTGATCAGGCCCATGGCGATGCCCGCCACGTGCGCCTTGAGCGGCACGCCGGCATCCATCAGGGCCAGCGAACCGCCGCAAACGGAGGCCATCGACGACGAACCGTTCGACTCGGTGATTTCGGAGACTACGCGCATCGAATAGCCGAATTCCTCGGGTGACGGCAGCACGGCCAGCAGCGCGCGCTTCGCCAGGCGGCCGTGACCGATTTCGCGGCGCTTCGGCGTACCAACGCGGCCGGTCTCGCCGGTGGCGTAGGGAGGCATGTTGTAGTGAAGCATGAAACGATCTCGATACTCGCCCTGCAGCGCGTCGATGATCTGCTCGTCGCGGCCTGTGCCCAGCGTGGCAACGACCATCGCCTGCGTTTCGCCGCGGGTGAACAAGGCCGAACCATGGGTGCGCGGCAGCACGCCGTTGCGAATCACGATCGGGCGCACGGTGCGGGTATCACGGCCATCGATACGCGGCTCGCCATTGAGAATCTGGCTGCGAACGATCTTGGCTTCCAGATCGAATACGGTGTTGCCGACGAGGTTCGAATCCGGTGCGTTCTCGACACCCTCGGTCAGGGTCGCGATGGTCTTCTTGGTGATTTCACGGGTCTTGACCGTACGGGCCTGCTTGCTGGTAATGCGATAGGCCTCGCGCAATTCTGCTTCGGCCAGTTCGGCCACACGAGCGATCAGCGGCTCGTTCTTGGCCGGTGCCTGCCAATCCCACTCGGGCTTGCCGGCGAGTTCCACCAGTTCGTTGATGGCCTTGATCGCGACCTGCATCTGGTCGTGGCCAAACACCACGGCACCGAGCATGATCTCTTCGGAAAGCTGCTTGGCTTCGGACTCGACCATCAATACCGCACCTTCGGTACCGGCCACCACGAGATCCAGCAGCGCGCTTTCCAATTGGGTCTTGGTCGGGCACAGAACATACTTGCCATCGATGTAGCCGACGCGGGCGGCGCCAATCGGGCCGCTGAACGGAATGCCGGAAATTGCCATGGCAGCCGAGGCGCCGAGCATCGCGGGAATGTCCGGATCGATTTCCGGGTTGCACGACATCACGGTGCAGACCACCTGGACTTCGTTGTAGAAGGCATCGGGGAACAGAGGACGCAACGGACGATCGATGAGGCGGCAAGTCAGGATTTCCTTCTCGGAGGGGCGTCCCTCGCGCTTGAAGAAACCGCCCGGAATCCGGCCAGCAGCGTAGGAGCGCTCCTGATAGTCGACGGTCAGGGGGAAGAAATCCTGGCCCGGCTTTGCGTTGCGCGCACCCACCACGGTGGCCAGCACCACGGTGTCGTCCATGGTAACCAGTACTGCACCACCGGCCTGACGGGCGATTTCAGCAGTTTCAAGAGTAACCGTATGGTCACCGTAGGCAAAACTCTTCTTGATCGGATTCAGCACAAAAATTCCTTTCGGCAAAAATTAAAAGCCGGCACAGCCCTCATGGCTGTGCCGGCCTGATTAGCAAGCCTGCGCAGTATCTGGCGCAAAGCGCATCGCGTTGGGGATAGCCCGGACCGGCGTTTGTTGAAAACTACTTGCGCAGGCCGAGACGCTCGATCAGCGATCGATAGCCGTCTACGTTCTTGCGCTTGAGGTAATCCAGCATCGTGCGACGCTGGCTGACCATCTTGAGCAGGCCGCGACGCGAGTGGTGATCCTTGGTATGTGCCTTGAAATGATCCGTCAGATCGTTGATGCGCGCGGTAAGCAGCGCCACCTGAACTTCGGGAGAGCCGGTGTCACCCTGGGCACGTTGGTAGTCGGTGACGATCTTGGCTTTGTCGGTAGTGGAAATTGCCATTGTGGTTTCCTTGCTGATCCTGTGATGTTGGGCTCTTGGAGAACCATGGATTATAGCGTTTCGGGTGTGTTCAAATCAAGCATTAACAGCTATTTCGTTGTTCAAACCCCGGCAACCAGCCGCTGGGCTTGCAGCCAGCCGTCGGCGACCTGTCGGCAGACACCGATGAATGCGTGTTCTGCGTCATAGACGCGCAGCCGCGTGCCCTCCTCACCCGCCCAGCGGACCGCCTGCCCATGCCGCAGCCGGGCAGCGTCGGCCGCATCCAGCCGGACCTCAACCAAACTGGTCAGCAGGGAATCAGGCGGTAACAGCAAGGCGTCGCGGGCCTCGGCGGTAAGGGCTTCAAGGTCCGCCAGGGAATGGGCCTGAACAACGTCAAGCGACCCAATGCCGGTACGACGCAAGGCCGCGAGATGCGCGCCGCAGCCCAGGCGCTCACCGATGTCGGCGGCCAGGGTTCGCACGTAGGTGCCTTTGCTGCAGCGAACTTCGAAAATAAAGCGCCCATCAGCGAGGCAATCGTCCGCTTCGACCAGCTGCAACTCGTAGATGTTGACATGGCGCGGCGCCCGTTCCAGTTCGATACCGGCACGAGCGTATTCGTAGAGCGGCTTGCCGTCGCGCTTCAATGCCGAATACATCGGCGGCACTTGCTCGATTCCGCCGACGAAAGCCTCTAGCGCAGCCTTCACATCAGAGCGGGTGGCCGCGACCGGACGGGTCTCCAGCACGACGCCTTCGGCATCTGCCGTAGCGGTGGTGACACCGAGCTGCACGGTCGCCACATAGCGCTTGTCGGCGTTGAGCAGTTCGCCGGAAAACTTCGTCGCTTCACCAAAACAAAGAGGCAGCAGACCGGTAGCCAAGGGGTCCAGCGTCCCGGTATGTCCCGCTTTTTCGGCATTGAAGAGCCGCCGGGCCGCTTGCAGGGCGCGATTCGATGAAAGCCCGAGCGGCTTGTCCAACAGCAGCACGCCATCGAGCTGGCGACGCTTGGGTCGGCCTTCTTCGCGAGGCGGCGCGTTCACTCGTCTTGCAGCTTCTTGTCAGATTCCACCGCCTCGTCGATCAGTTTCGAGAGGCGCGCACCTTCCTGAACCGAAGGGTCAAAGATGAAATGCAGTTCAGGAATATGATGAATGCGAATCCGGCGACCCAACTCTCGGCGCAGAAAGCTGGCGGAATGCTTGAGCCCCTGGTCGATCAACTCGTTGGATGCCGGATCTGCCAGCGATGTATAGAACACCTTGGCATGCGCATAGTCGGCGGTGACTTCGACAGCGGTCAACGTCACCAGCGTCAGCTTGGGCGCTATGCGCAAATCCTTGAGATGGAAGCGCAGCAAATCCGCCAGTTCACGCCGGATTTGCTCGGAAACGCGGTCAGAACGCGCATAACCATGCCCTGATCCGCGCTTCGTCGCCATCGTCAGTTCAGCGTGCGGGCGATTTCCTGGACCTCGAATACTTCGAGTTGATCGCCTTCGTTGATGTCATTGAAGTTCTTGAGGCTCAAGCCGCACTCAAAGCCTTCCTTGACCTCGCGGACGTCGTCCTTGAAACGCTTGAGCGAATCCAGTTCGCCCGTATGCACCACGGCATTGTTGCGCAGCAGCCGCACCGAGGCATTACGCTTGACCAGGCCGGACAGTACCATGCAGCCGGCGACCGCGCCGATCCGGGAAATCCGGAAGACCTGGCGAATCTCGACCAGGCCGAGAATGACTTCCTTCTTCTCCGGAGCCAGCATGCCGGACAGCGCAGCCTTCACCTCATCGACGGCCGCATAGATGATGTTGTAATAGCGGATATCCACGCCAAGACTCTCGGCGGCCCTGCGCGCGCCGACGTCAGCGCGGGTATTGAAGCCGATGACCACGGCCTTGGACGCCGCCGCCAGATTCACGTCGGATTCGCTGATACCGCCGACACCGGCGTGGACGATGGTGACCTTGACCTCGCCCGTCGACAGCTTGTTCAGGGACTGCACCAGGGCTTCCTGCGAGCCCTGAACGTCCGCCTTGATGATCAGCGGCAAGGTCCTGACCTCGCCCTCGGCCATTTGTTCGAACATGTTTTCCAGCTTCGCGGCCTGCTGCTTTGCCAGCTTGACGTCGCGGAACTTGCCTTGACGGAACAGCGCGATTTCGCGCGCCTTGCGCTCGTCGAGCAGGACCATGCCTTCATCGCCGGCTGCCGGAACATCGGTGAGACCCTGAATTTCCACCGGAATCGCAGGGCCTGCCGAATCAACCGCCTTGCCGTTCTCATCCAGCATGGCGCGCACGCGTCCGAACACGGCGCCGACCAGCAGCACATCGCCACGACGCAGCGTTCCCGACAGCACCAGAATGGTCGCCACTGGCCCCTTGCCCTTGTCCAGGCGCGCCTCGATAACCAGACCCTTGGCCGGTGCATCCACGGGCGCCATGAGTTCCAGCACCTCGGCCTGCAACAGTACTTGTTCCAGCAATGCGTCGATGCCTTCCCCGGTCTTGGCCGAGACACCGACAAAGGGCGAATCGCCACCATATTCTTCCGGCACTACACCCTCGGCGACCAGTTCCTGCTTGACGCGCTCCAGGTTGGCATCGGGCTTGTCGATCTTGGTAACCGCCACGATCAAGGGCACGTTGGCGGCCTTGGCGTGATGAATGGCTTCCTTGGTCTGCGGCATGACGCCGTCGTCGGCCGCCACTACCAGAATGACCAAGTCCGTCGCCTTGGCACCGCGCGCGCGCATTGCCGTGAAAGCCTCGTGGCCCGGCGTGTCGAGGAAAGTGATCATGCCGCGCGGCGTTTCGACGTGATAGGCGCCGATGTGCTGCGTGATGCCGCCCGCCTCGCCATGGGCGACGCGGCTCTTGCGGATATAGTCGAGCAACGATGTCTTGCCGTGGTCGACGTGACCCATTACGGTAACCACCGGGGCGCGTGGCAATTGCACCACATCCTTGTGTTCGCCTTCGTCAGCGAGGAAGGCATCCGGATCGTCGAGCTTTGCGGCGAATGCCAGATGGCCCATTTCCTCGACCACGATCATCGCGGTTTCCTGATCGAGTACCTGATTGATGGTAACCATCGACCCCATCTTCATCAGCGTCTTGATGACTTCAGTGGCCTTGACAGTCATCTTGTGCGCAAGATCAGCAACGGAAATCGTCTCCGGGACATGGACTTCGCGAACGATGGCCTCGACCGGCTGCTGCGCCGGCGCATCCTCGGAATGACCATGACGGCCGTGGCGCCCGCCACCCTTGGAACCACGCCAGCCGGAAGTACCCGCGTCGCCGCGGGTCTTGATCGCACGCCGCTTGGCGGCGTCATCCTTCCATGCATCCTTCTTCGCCGGTTTGGCTTTGCCGTCCTCTGGCTTCGCAGCGGGCTTGTGGATCGTGCCGGATACGCCGGCAGCGGCCGCAGCCTCCTTGACCTTCTTGGCCTCTGCAGCGGCCAATAGCGCCGCCTGCTCCGCAAGTCGAGCTTCGGCATCAGCGCGAGCCCGGGTCTCGCGGTCGTTCTTTTCCTTGAACTCGGCCGCCTGAATCGCGGAAAGTTTGCCTTGACGCTGTGTTTCAGCCTCGCGCAAGGCCTTCTGCGCCGGGTCGATCACCGACTTGGTTGTCGAAGCCCGCTTTACTACCGGTGCTTCAACCACTGGAATCTCCACCACCGGAGCAACGACCTCTGCCACTACTACAACTACAGGAGGCGCCACTTCGACAACCGGAACGGGTTCCGGAGCGACGACCGGGACAGGCTCAACCGCAACAACTTCGACAGGGACTTCAGCAGCGGCTTCAGCCGCCAGTTCGCTGGCATCGCGCTTGACGAACACGCGCTTCTTGCGAACCTCAACCTGAATCGTGCGGGCCTTGCCCGTGGAATCAGAGGCCCTGATCTCGCTGGTCTGCTTGCGTGTCAGGGTGATCTTGGCCTTGGGCGCCGCTTCGCCATGCGACTTGCGCAGATAGTCGAGCAGCCGTGTCTTGTCCTGCTCGGACAAGGTGTCGTTGGATGCCTCCTTGCTGACGCCGGCCTTGGTCAGTTGCTCCAGCAATGCTGGCGCCGGCATTTTCAGCTCGGTAGCGAATTGGGAAACAGTCATCAAAGCCATGCGGTACCTCTCACTCTTCTTCGGCGAACCAGTGGGCACGCGCAACAGTAATCAGCGCCGTCGCCCGCTCGGCATCGATGCCGGTCATTTCAATCAACTCGTCGGTCGCCAGGTCCGCCAATGAATCACGCTCGGTGATGCCGTTCTTGGCCAGCTTTGCTGCCAGCGGCTTGTCCATACCCTCAAGCGACAGCAGGTCGTCAGCGACCTTTTCCAGTTGCTCTTCGTCAACAATCGCATCGGTCAGCAGCACGTTGCGCGCACGCTCGCGCAGCTCGGTCACCGTTGCCTCATCGAAGGCATCGATTTCGAGCATCTCGGCCAAAGGAACGTAAGCGATTTCTTCCAGCGTGGAAAAACCTTCCTCAATCAGGATGTTCGCAACCTCCTCATCAACGTCAAGCTTCGCGATGAACAGGGCGCGGATCGAGCTATGCTCGGTTTCAGACTTCGACTGGGACTCTTCAATGGTCATCAGATTGATCGTCCAGCCGGTCAGCTCGGAAGCCAACCGCACGTTCTGACCGCCACGACCGATGGCGATGGCGAGGTTGTCCTCATCGACCACGACATCCATCGCATGCTTTTCTTCATCGACGACGATGCTCTGCACCTCGGCCGGGGCCAATGCGCCGATGACGAACTGCGCCGGATCGGCCGACCAGAGGATGATGTCTACACGCTCCCCTGAAAGTTCATTGGTTACTGCCGTGACACGCGAACCGCGCATACCGACGCAGGTACCGATCGGGTCAACGCGCGGATCGTTCGACTTGACGGCAATCTTGGCGCGCATGCCGGCATCGCGGGCGGCGGCCTTGATTTCGAGCAGGCCGTCTTCGATTTCCGGCACTTCCAGTTCGAACAGCTTCATGATGAACTCAGGGGCCGTGCGCGACAGGATCAGTTGCGGTCCTCTCGCCTGACGATCGATTTTCATCAGCCACGCACGCACGCGATCACCGGGGCGCAGGTTTTCCTTGGGGATCATCTGGTCGCGCGGCAACAACGCCTCGATGCGCCCGGCCTCAATGATGGCGCTGCCGCGCTCCATGCGCTTGACGGTGCCACTGACCAGGAATTCCTTGCGGTCGAGAAAGTCATTCAGCAACTGTTCGCGTTCCGCGTCGCGGATCTTTTGCACAATCACCTGCTTCGCCGCCTGCGCGCCGATACGACCGAAATCGACGGGCTCGAGCCCTTCCTCGATAAAGTCCTCGAGCATGATGTCGGAGATTTGCAGCTGCGCGGCGGTCAGACCGATCTGCTGTTCGGGATTCTCGACCATGTCATCGGCAACCACCAGCCAGCGTCGGAAAGCCTCGTATTCGCCGGTCTCGCGATCGATTTCTACGCGTACGTCGGCTTCGTCATTGGTGCGTTTTTTTGTCGCAGATGCCAACGCCATTTCCAGCGCGCCAAAAACGATGTCCCGCGGAACGTTTTTCTCGCGGGCCAGGGCATCGACCAACAGCAGCAATTCACGGCTCATGTGAGTCCTCCAGCATTAATCAGAACTTCGGCACCAGGCGCGCCCGATCGATATTCTCGAGCGCAAACTGATGCACTGTGTCATTCATTCGCAGACATACCATTTCAACACCCGCCTCGTCCTTCAACCCCTCCAGCAGGCCGCTGAAGTTGCGCTGGTTGCCCAGCGGAACGCGCAGCTTGAGCTGCACCTCCTGCCCGGCAAAGCGCCGAAAGTCAGCCGCCTTTACCAACGGGCGATCAAGTCCGGGAGAGGAAACTTCAAGGCGGTCGTAGTCAACGTTCTCGACCAGGAACACGCGACTGAGCTGACTGCTCACGGCGGCACAGTCTTCGACGCTGATGCCGCTCTTTTTTGCTTGTTCGCTTTCCGGCCTGTCGATAAAGACGCGCAGCATCCGGGCACGCGGACTGGTCTCGAATTCAACCAGTTCGTACCCTAGCCCAACAACAGTCGTCTCAATCAATTCAAGCAGTTGCATGAAAACTCACAAACGCATCGCACAAATAGAAAATGGGCCAAAAAGCCCATTCCTTCTCTCTCCCGAGAACACGGTGCCAACCAAAGCCAAAAGATTATAGCAGAGGCGTCATTGCTCCGCAAAACGAAGTTTCAGTGAAGTTTCAGCGATCAACTCGATATGCCGTCGACTTCATCATCGCCGTCGAAGTCATCATTGGCGCCGCTATCGGGATAGGGACCGGATCCTCCCCGTGCCGTTGTCTTCTGCTCTGGCGGCAGCAGTTTCAAAAGTTCCTGTACCTCGCCAGGCTCCAGATCGTTGCATTGACCCCGTTTGAGCCGCGGCGACAGATGTACCGGTCCATAACGAACGCGCATCAAGCGACTGACCATCAGGCCGACAGCCTCGAACATGCGTCGCACTTCACGATTGCGTCCTTCAGACAGAACCACGCGATACCAGCGATTGGAACCTTCGCCACCGGCCTCCACGATCAGGCTGAAGCTGGCCAGACCATCCTCAAGTTCAACGCCCTTGCGCAAACGCTCAAGCATTTCAGGCGTCGCCTCTCCCAGAATGCGGACGGCGTATTCGCGCTCGATCTCGTAGCGCGGATGCATCATGCGATTGGCCAGGCTGCCGTCATTGGTAAATAGCAGCAGGCCGCAGGAGTTGAAGTCCAGCCGGCCAATGGAAATCCATCGTCCGGTCTTCAGCCGCGGCAATTTGGCGAACACACTGGGGCGACCTTCCGGATCATCCTTGGAAACAATCTCGCCTTCGGGCTTGTGATAGACCAGCACGCGTGGCGCGCGCAAACCGAACTTGAGTTGCACCAGCTTGCCGTTGACGCGAATCTTGTCCTCCGGCCCGACACGCTGACCCACGTGTGCCGGTTGGCTGTTGACGCTGACCCGTCCGGCAACGATCCATTCCTCGAGCTCGCGCCGCGAACCGTAGCCGGCATCGGCGAGGGCCTTGTGCAACTTGGGCGGGTCAATGAAGACCGCCTCGTTACGACGTTTTGCGTGGGCCGGCAGAGACGATCCACCGCGAACCCGCGGAGCATCGCTCTGCGGCCGTGGAGACCCTTGTGGCGGGC
>JBIJDI010000335.1:0-3468 GCA_044344235.1 Sulfuritalea sp.
ACACAAGGTGCTCTATTCGGGGCCTCTGCGCTTCCTGCCCCAGCAGCAGCTGGAGGTGGTCACCCCGTCGCTCGGGAATCGCGACAGTCGCAGCCAATCCTTGCGCATCGACCTGAATCACGGCTCGACCACCGATCCGGCGTTGGCTGCAAAGTTTCGGACCTTCGCGAGTCAATCCCGCGAACTCGCGTTGCCGGCAGAGGCGCCGGTCGCCTCGTTGCCGACACCGACACCGCCGCCGAAGGCGGTGGCGGGGCCGCCTCTGCTGATAGTCCAGCCGGTGCCGATACCTCCCGCCGCCACATTGCCGTCGCCGCCACCTGTCCAGGCAGTGACGCCGCCCGCAGCTGCTCCATCCTATAGGCTGACTGTCGCCACGGCTTTTCCGTCGTGGTATCGACCAAGCGATTGCCTCGACTTTCGGCGAGTATTGCTGCCCGAATGCGTCAGACGCGCTTACGGCGGCACTGTCAGTGGCGTCAATGCTGGAGGCATGTACGCCAGCGGTACCTCCGTCACGCTGAACGCGGAACCGGACCGGGGGCGCATGGTCGCTGCGTGGTCGGGTGGCGGCTGCAGCGGTACGAGCAACTCGTGTACGGTCACCATGAACGCCAATACACGTGTGACCGTCAGTTTCGGAGAAGCCCCGCGCTATTCGTGGAGCGCCGAGGCGATTCCTCGAAACGGAGGAAAGATTTCACAGCCCTTGTCGGTCGAGGGCAAGTCTTACGATGGCGGCACAAGCGGGGATGGTTTGGGGGGCGATGCGATTTCCCTGAAAGCGACGCCGAAACCGGGCTACACATTTGCAGGTTGGTCCGGCGGCAAATGCAGTGGTACGGGCAGTTGCGCTTTCTCCCTGAGCGGCGACACAGTGATTGCCGCAACGTTTGCGCCCATTACCCATGCATTGACTGCAATCGCGAGCCCCCCTGACGGTGGGACGGTGAGTGCTGGAGAATCCGGGGCCGGGACGGCTTATGCCGAGGGATCTTCGGTTACCCTGACAGCGGTGCCGAGTGCGGGCTACATTCTCTCTGGCTGGTCCGGAGGCGGGTGCAGCGGGAACAGCAGTTCCTGCATAGTCACTGTCAGCGGTGAAACGCAAGTCGTCGCGAATTTTTCCGCTGCGTTCTACAAACTGAATACCGGAGCGCTCCCGAAAGACGGGGGTCGGGTCGAACTCAATCCATCGGCAACAAGCTACGCACGAGGCACCCGGGTCGTCGCAACGGCGATCCCGGCGCCAGGCTATTCTCTCCATATGTGGCAACTTGGATGCAAGGGCGCCAGCCCATCCTGCGTGGTCACCGCCAACGCGGATGCAGCGTTTGTCGCTTGGTTCTATCTTACGAGCGACGGCCCCCCTCACGCCATCAAGAAACCCGGGGGATCCATTTGCACCATGAATGCGGATCGCAGCTTATCTTGCCACGACAGGAATACGGGGGCCTGCACCAGCGGATGCGCTACCAGCGGAAACACGGGGGGCGGTGGCGGCACCTCGGGCGCGATCTACGAACTTGGCGGCCGGCAGGTGAACCCGTACACGCCCGCTGCCTACTTTGAAACGAATTGCCTGCAGATTGCTTCCAGGAGTGCCTACAAGCTCGCCTATACGGTGTATGGCGCTACGTACTATCAGCAGAGTCTGCATGCCACGAAAGCGGAGTGCGAGGCGGCAGGCAAGGCCTGGGTGGCCAACGGCGGAAAGTCGGGTGGCGCAGCGGGTGGCGGTGCAGGTGGCGGCAGCGGAGCAACAACCACGGACTCGGGTTCCACGGCAGGGGGCGGCGGTACGAGCGCGGGTGGCTACCAGTGCCCGACGACGAAAAAGCCATTCGACCCGGACTGGATACAAAGCCATGGCAGCTATTGGGCGGCTGCGAGCGCCCACGACGCCTATGCGGCGTGTCTGAAGACCAAGCCACAGGCAGCGTGCCAGGATTTCTACGTACAGGAAACGAAGCTTTGCAATTACGCGAAGCCCGCGTGTCTTGCTGTTGCAACCTCGGCGTCGAGTTGCCCGGGGTAAAGCTAGCGGGTCGGGACGGCGGGGAGTTGCCGACTCAGGTGCCGGCCCACCGGCGCGCTGCGCAGTTCCCCGAAGAAAGTCGGCGCTGGTGATACGGCGAAATCACCGTATCACCAGCGCCGACTTGTTGCCTTAGAGCGGCGAACTACTTGCCGGCGATCTTTTCCAGCTTTTCGGCGCGGATCAACTGACCGTTGAGGCCGGCATCCTTGGCGCTGCCGCCATAGGCGATGGTCATCAACTGCGAGTAGTAGAGCACCGGCATGTTGAACTTGGTGCCCTGCTTCTTGTTGATTTCGGACTGATAGACCTCGACGTTGGCCTGACACAGCGGGCAGGGCGTGACGATCATCTCGGCGCCGGCATCGTAGGCAGATTCGACGATATCGCGAATCTGCTTCTGGCTCTTTTCCGGCTCGGAAAAGGCCAGTGCGCCGCCGCAGCAGGTGACCTTCTGGTCGTAGCTGGTGAGCGCTTCGCCGCCGAAGGTTTCGACCATCTTGTCGAGGTAAAGCGGGTTCTCGAAGGATTCGCCGACGATGCCGAAGGGCCGGTTGGTCTGGCAACCGACATAGCCGGCGAACTTGATGCCTTCCAGCGACTTCTTCATCGGCTGCTTGAGTCCGTCGTAGCCGAAGTCCTCGATCAGCACTTCGACCATGTGGCGCACATTCGCACCGCCGTTGTAGTGCAGTCCGGCAGCGGCCAGGGCTTCGTTGGTTTCCTTCATCAACTGCGCCGAGCCGTCGAGACGTTCCTTGGATTCGCGGGCGCCGAGCCAGCAGGCGGCGCAGGTGGCGACGATGTCCTGTCCCGGCAGATGCGTTTCGGCCTGGGCGAAGTTGCGCGCGTTGATGGCGACACGCGGCAATTCGCCGCCCTCGCAATAGCCGACCGATGCGCCGCAGCAGTTCCAGTCCGGAATCTCCGTCAGCTTGATGTCGAGCGCATTGCACATCGAGTTGGTCGACACCAGGTAGTTCGATGCCGAGGCCTTGAGCTGCGAGGAGCAGCCGGGGTAGAACGCGTATTCTTTCTTTGCCATTTGTCTTGCCTCCTCAGGCGCTGAAGCCCTTCTTGCGATCCTCGATTTCCTTCGCCTTGGCGATGATGGCGTGGAATCCCTTGAGATCCTTGACGCCGTGGCCGCCGAATATTTCCATCGGGTTGAGGCGCTTGGCCAGGAAAAGGCCGAGGCCGACGCTCTGCATGGCCAGTGCCTCCTTGATGCCGGACACCAGGCCGCCCCTGAAGTAGTGGCGCAGCGTCAGCGTCAGCTCATTGACGCGCCCCTTCTTGGTCAGGTTGTTCCAGAACAGGGTGGCGAACTCGCGCGTCGGCTGGCCTTTCGGTGCAAGATTCAGGCGATGCGCATAGTTGGCCAGGCCGTGCATGATGTGGGTGATCGGCAGTTGCCGCGGGCAGCGCAC
>JBIJDI010000337.1:0-3466 GCA_044344235.1 Sulfuritalea sp.
CTGCCCCGACGTGCACGAGCGCCTGACGCTCTACAAGCGGCTGGCGAATTGCGACAGCGAGGACGACCTGCGCGGCATGCAGGAAGAACTGATCGACCGCTACGGCGAAATGCCGGCCCAGACTCTGGCTTTGATGGAAACCCATCGCCTGCGACTGGCCGGTCGCGCGCTGGGCCTGGCCAAGCTGGATGCGGGCCCTGTCGCGATACAATTGCAGTTTGTGCCCAACCCGCCGATCGACCCCGCGAACATCATCCGTCTGCTGCAAAGCGACCGCAGCTTCAAGCTGGCGGGACAGGACAAGTTGCTCTGGCAGAAGCCCACCGCGAACCTGAAGGAACGCGTGGATGCCGTGAAAGCCCTGTTCATGAAACTGAACCCATGCACCAAGAAATAGCATGTTGAAGTCCGTAATTGTCCTGCGCGTAGAATGACGCCGGCCGAATCGCGCGAGCCTCCGCAGGCCATGCAATCGAAATATTCTTGAGTTTGTCATGATCCAAAAAAAGCCCCCGTCCACGATTGCACGCGAAGCACTGACAAAGTTGAACGCGCTGAAACTTGCGCCGACGCCGGCCAACTATCAGGCTTGCTACAACGAAATCGCCAACATCCCGAATGTCGCCGGGTTTCCCGAAGCGCCCTTGCGCCAACTCTCGCTGGCGTTAACGGCCAGAACTCGGGAACACGAGGAACAGCTCAGGTTGCTTGACTCTGCCATCGGCAACCGCAACTGGCGCGAAGTGCAGGAGGCGCTGGTCGCTTTTGCCAGGTCCGGCCACGCCGGCACGCCAGAGGGCGAAGGCATGAGTCCTGCCGAGAGCAAGCGATGCATGACGAATCTGGCGCTTGCGATCGAACACCTGCTGCCTGCGCTGGGCACCGACGACACGCGCTTTCTGGCGCAAGTCAAGGAATTCCTGAAAGCCCTGCGCGATCCCGCCCCAAGTGTTTCAATCATCGAGGGCATGCTCGCCAATTTCAGCAATCGCGTATCGGTAGCTGCGGAAGATCAGGCCGAGATCAAGGCAATGCTGCTGAAACTGCTCCATCTCATCATCGAAAACGTAGGCGAGTTGAGTCTCGACGACCAGTGGTTGAAAGGCCAGATTGACGCCTTGCTGCTTGCCGCGACGCCACCGCTGACGTTGCGCCGTCTCGACGACGTGGAGCGTCGGATCAGGAATGTAATGTCCAAGCAGAGCGAAGCCAAAGGCCGCTCCATGGAGGCGCAAGAGGAGATGCGCCTGATGCTGGCGGCGTTTGTCGAGCAACTGGCGATGATGAACGAATCCAGCAGTGCGTTCGGCGACAGGCTCGAGGAAAGCGCCCGCCAGATAGAACAAGTCAAGACGATCGAAGGCATGGCGCCGCTGCTAAGGGATGTCATCGGCACGACCCGCGCCATGGCAAATGAAGCCCGAAGTGCGCACGAAAGGCTGAACACCTTGCAAGACAAGGTACATGCCACCGAGGCTGAAATTGTCAGCCTGCACAGTGAGCTTGATCATGCAAGCGCTCTGGCGCGGCATGACCCGCTGACCGACGCATTGAACCGCAAGGGGCTCGATGAAGCGCTGTCGCGAGAAATCGCCGGCATGAGACGCAAGGACACGCCACTGTGCATAGCCATGCTCGATCTTGATAACTTCAAAATGATCAACGACCGGCTGGGACACGACACTGGCGATGCGGCACTGGTTCATCTGGCGAGCGTAGCGCGCCAATGCATGCGCCCGGTGGACTCGCTGGCGCGCTATGGTGGAGAGGAGTTCGTGATCCTGATGCCCGACACGCCCCTCGAACAAGGAATCCAGACGATGACGCGTTTGCAGCGCAAGCTGACCAAGACTTTCTTCCTGGCAGGCGAAGAGAAAATTCTGATCACCTTCAGTGCCGGGGTTGCCCAAATGGCCCCGAAGGAGTCTGGCGCCGAAGCCATCAAGCGCGCGGACCAGGCCATGTACCTGGCGAAGCGTTCCGGAAAGAACCGGGTACTCGGTGGATAGTCAGACTCCCCACACCTATCGATCGGGCGCTGCATCAAGGCGGCCGTGGAATTCAACACATCTTGGAAATCTGCCCAGTCATCATGCAGCAAACTGAAAACCTCAATATCGAAGCCTTCGAACCGATGCCGACGCCGGAGGAGATCCATGCCCGCGTGCCCCTGTCGGAAGCCGCCGCGGAGTCGGTGCTGGCGGGACGGCGCACGCTGGAACGCATCCTCGATGGCGCCGATCCGCGTATTTTCGTGGTGGTCGGGCCCTGCTCGATCCACGACCCCGTCGCCGGTCTCGACTATGCGCGGCGCCTGAAGAAGATCGCCGACGAAGTTGCCAGCACCATGGTGCTGGTAATGCGCGTGTATTTCGAAAAGCCGCGCACGGCAACCGGCTGGAAAGGCTACATCAACGATCCGCGCATGGACGATTCCTTCCACATCGAGGAAGGCATGCAGAAGGCGCGCGAATTTCTCCTCGCCGTGAATGAACTCGGCCTGCCCGCCGCGACCGAAGCGCTCGACCCGATCGGCCCGCAATACCTGGGCGACCTGATTGCGTGGGTAGCGATCGGCGCGCGCACCTCCGAATCGCAAACCCACCGCGAGATGTCGTCCGGCCTCTCGGCCCCGGTGGGCTTCAAGAACGGCACCGACGGCTCGATGGATGCGGCAGTCAACGCCATCATCTCCGCCGGCAGCCCGCACAGCTTCCTCGGCATAAACATGCAGGGCCGCTCCTGCGTGGTACGCACCTCCGGCAACCGCTACGGCCACCTGGTGCTGCGCGGCGGCGGCGGCCGACCGAATTACGACACGGTCAGCGTCGCGCTGGCCGAAGACGCGCTGGCCAAGGCGAAACTGCCGCACAACATCGTGGTCGACTGTTCCCACGCCAACAGCTACAAGAAGCCGGAGTTGCAACCGCTCGTCATGCACGATTGCATCAACCAGATCGTCGACCAGCGCAAGGCCGGCCATCGTTCCATCGTCGGCCTGATGATCGAAAGCTTCATCGAAGCCGGCAACCAGCCGATCCCCGCCGATCTGTCGAAATTGAAATATGGCTGCTCGGTCACCGATGCCTGCGTCGACTGGCCAACCACCGAAAAGATGCTGCGCGAGGCCGATGCCGCCCTGCGCGGCGCGCTTGCCAACCCCGCCTGAGAATACTCATGAGTCTGATCCGAGCCTTCCGTGGTCTGCGCCCGGCCTCCGGCCAGGCCGGAGCAATTGCCGCTCCGCCCTACGACGTGCTTTCGAGCGATGAAGCGCGACAGCGTGCGACCGGCAAACCGTGGTCCTTCCTCCACATTTCCAAGCCGGAAATCGACCTGCCTCAGGGCACCGATCCTTACGCGCCGCAGGTCTATGCCAAGGCGGTTGAAAACCTGGCGAAGATGCTGGCTGCCGGCGTGCTGGTGCGGGAAGACGCGCCCTGCTACTACGCCTATCGGCTGACCA
>JBIJDI010000336.1:0-3466 GCA_044344235.1 Sulfuritalea sp.
CGACGGAATGTTCATGAGCAGCTTGCGAAACCGGTCTTCGCTTTCCTGCAAAGCCGCTTCGGCCTGCTTGCGCTTTGTGATGTCGGTATGCGTGCCGAGCATGCGCAAGGCTTTACCGTCCGCGCCGCGACTTACCGCCATGCCTCGAGCAAGAATCCACTTGTAGCTCCCATCCTTGCACCTCAAGCGGTACTCAACGACATAAATTGCCGTCCTACCTTCCAGGTAGTCCTGCAACGTCGTCGCAACATACTGCTGGTCGTCGGGATGGATGTCATTGACCCAGTCCTCGTGGATACGCGTGTCATCATCGGCATACCCCAGCATCTCCTTCCAGATTTTGGAATACGTTGCATGGTTAGTCTCAATGTTCCAGTCCCATACGCCGTCACCGGAACCTTCGATGGCAAACTTCCAGCGAAACTCGCTGTCCTTCAACAATGATTCTCGCCTCCGGATTTCTTCGGTCAGGCTATTGGCGATCACCCTGGCTCTGATTCGGGTATTGATCAGCGACAGCATCAATCCGCAAAGCAGGCCGCTGAGGGCAAAACCACCAATCAGCGTTGCCCATGCACCTGCATAACTGATAGTGGCAGTGTCCGCCTTTGCGTCAAATTCCAGTAGCCATTGACTGCCGTGGAATTCAATTGTTCTTTGCTGGTAGAAGAGCGAGTCCGCATGCGGAACACTGGCCGGATGGGTATCAAACAGCAGTTTGTCCGCCATCGCTTCCGGGCCATCATAGATGTGGAGATCCACTACCTTGCCCTCGTTGCTGGTCCAGTTGGCAAGAATGCCGCCCATCAGGTCTTGCATGCGATACGGGCTGTACGTCCATCCGATCAGCGCTGAACGCCTTCGCTCAACCGTGTCCACCGAGGCGCCATTGCGATAGACCGGGACGTACATCAGCGCACCGGCCTGAACCTCCTTGCCGGTCTCCTGAATCAGTTCAACCTTTCCGGACAAGGAAGCTTCGCCGGTGTCGCGCGCGCGCTCCATGGCGTTGCGCCGCACCGGCTCGGAAAACATGTCGAAGCCGAAGGCACGCAGATTGCGCCCCGCAAATGGCTCAAGGTAGATGATGGAGGTATAGACAGCCCGCTCGCCCGAAGGACGCATGGTGTACTCGGGAAAGCCGTCGGCACGAATGCTTGCAACGTGGGCGGCAAGTTGGTCCGGCGGAACTAGTTTGGAAAACCCGATTCCCTGTACGCCTGGAACTCTCTCCTGTGCGCCGAGTTTCTCAACGTACGTCTGCCATTCTTTACGATCGACCGAATTTGACCCGGCAAAAAGACCAGCAGCGCCTTGAAGAATGAGCGCATAGGCGCTGAGGCGCTCCTGAATCCGCAAGGCAACCTGCGCACTGGTGAACTCAAACCGCCGTGCCGCATGGCGCTCGATGTCCTGCTTGACTTGAAGTCCGGCAAAAGCGCTTGCCAGCAGCCCGATCCCAAGCATCACCCATGCGTGATAGGTTTTGTTGATGAAGCCGTCATGCTGCATATGGATTGGTGGATTGGTCCTGCCGATATGAAAGTGGCAATTCGTGAGCTGACGGCCAAAAGCTTGCGCAGTCTGCGCTTCAAACACCGGGACAAGCTTGATGCAGGTCAAGGTAACGATGGTCAATCAACACGCGTAGCCCTCTAGCTTGGGAATCACCCGTCGCTCAGGCGAATGGGCCAAACGGGTTGCAACCATCGCAACTTGCCCGGATCCGGCCTGCCATTCATAGCAAATTCCAGCCGACTCACGCTCGAAGCTGCCGTTGGATCACTGGGTTCAATTGGCTGCTGAGGGCACTTGCCTGCATCCCTTTGCCTCGTTCGCATCGACCTCGCCGTGCCGCCAGTGCCGACTTTTACGTTGATGTCGGTGACATGCAAGGGCACTGGCGGCGAGGCTAGACGAGCGTCGGCATACCCAGCACCTTGGCCGATTTTTGCAGGCGGGCATCGAAACAGGCAAAGTGAAGTTGTTCGCTCGCCGCGTCCTGCAAAGTGCGGGCGGCGGCGAGTTGAACGCTGTCGTAGCCGCGAAGGGCAAAGGTGTCCGCATACTCACCGGCCAGTTCCACCAGCGGCTGAGTGACTTCGACGATGGCATAACGGGGCCAGTCGGTGCGCAAGCGCGCGCGGACCGTCTCGATTGCTTCGGCATCGCTTGGGTTTTCGCGCGCGCGGCGCGACAGTGCTGCCATGATTTCAGCCCAGGCAATGCGGCACACCGCGATGGCGGAGGCCGAGCGGGCCAGTGCCTGCATCTCGTCGCTGGAGTCTTCCTTGATGTACAGCTTGACCAGCGCCGACGTGTCGCAGAACAGGATCAACGCCGGTCCTCCAGCACCATCTGGCTGACCGGTGTTCCGCGTGACGATATCTCCAAGGGGGCTCTCGGTCGAGGCTTGCCGCCGCTCCATGAGAGAGTGCCGCTGACAATCAGGCCACGTAGTCCTGCCTCGGCTTGAGGCGGGATACCGACGATGCGGGCGATAGGCTTGTTGTGGGACGTGACCTCGATGATTTCGCCCAGTTGCGCGCGCGACAGCACGCGGGAGAGACTGGCTTTCAACTCGCGAATGGCGATGGACATGGCATGACTCCGGTACTTAGTGGACTCATTCTATGTCAATTATTGACAAATGTGACCCCATCGACTGAACGGGGTGTTTAGGCGTTACGCCTCAGCCGCGCGTGTTCGACTGCGCCGGAAACTCCGCCAGTTCGATCTTTGCCGCCGGTTTCCAGCCCTTTTTGCGGTGTTCCGCCACCACATTGGTGAAAATGCCGCCGCGCACGTAGAAGCGTGCGGTGAGGCGCATGAAGCGCGGCTTGGTGGCCTTTGCCAGATCATCGAGGATGCGGTTGGCGACATCCTCGTGGAAATGTCCTTCGTCGCGAAAGCTCCAGATGTAGAACTTGAGGCTTTTCAGCTCGACGCACAGCTTGTCGGCGATGTAGTCGAGCGTCAGCACGGCAAAATCCGGCTGCCCGGTCTTGGGACACAGGCAGGTGAATTCCGGGATTTCCATGTGGATCTGGTAATCCCTGTGCGGCGCGGGGTTGGCGAAGGTTTCCAGCGCCTTGGCGCGGGTCTGGATGGCTGGCTTTGGCATGCTGGTTGGGTGCGGTAAGAAGGTCGGGACCGATTATAATGGCACGGTTCTCGAGTCACACTTTCATCATCATTCTTCCGGTTCATCCCTGTGCGTCTAAACAAGCTGAAAATGTCGGGCTTCAAGTCGTTTGTCGAGCCCACCACCGTGCTTTTTCCCGGCCAGTTGGCGGGCGTGGTCGGCCCCAACGGCTGCGGCAAATCGAACATCATCGATGCCGTGCGCTGGGTGCTTGGCGAGTCGAAGGCTTCCGAGCTTCGCGGCGAGTCGATTCAGGACGTGATCTTCAAGGGTTCGGGCAACCGCAAGGAAGTCAGCCGTGCCAGCGTCGAACTGTATTTC
>JBIJDI010000338.1:0-3464 GCA_044344235.1 Sulfuritalea sp.
GGAAGCTTCAGCGATGTGGTGGACATGATCGGGCACCTTATGGCTTGCGGGTGGCACTATGGTAACACCTACCAGCGATGCGTTGAGCGGCCATGGAAAGTCGGCGCTGACGACACGGCAATTCGAGGTGTCAAAAACGCAAATCACTCTGACCCCATATCGCCACTTCCGCCACGGTTCGCAGCGCAAGGAGACCCGCGGCCCGGTCATCCGGATCATCCAGTGATTCCATTGCCGCCTTGAGATATTCCACCGCCAGTTCGCGGTCTGCTCGAAGTTCGGCTACTTCGCGCTCGTGATGAGAAACTGCTGCGGCTACTTTCCTGTTCATGCTTGCCTCCGTTTCCAGTCAGCCCAGTAATCCTTGGCCATCAGTACCACTGGCGGTCTGATGTCGGAAAACTTCAAGCATTCGAGAGGTGTAGCTTACAAGCTACACCAAGACAAGCACTCCCAGTTCCTACTGCCCCCGCCTCCACACCGACGGCGCCACCCCAAACCAACCGCGAAACGCCCGCGTGAAAGAACTCTGCTCCGCATACCCCAGCAGCAGCGCAACATCTAGCGCTGGCAGCGCCGGATCGCGCAGATAGACCTGCGCCAGTTCGCGGCGTGTGGCGTCGAGCACGTCCTGGAATGAAGAGTCGGCGCTGGCGAGACGGCGCTGCAGGGTGCGCGGCGTGATGCCGAGGATGGCGGCGGCATGCTGCAGCGTGGCTTCGCATTTCGGCATCAGCGGCAGCAGCGCCTGGCGCAGTTGGCCGGCGATGGTGCTGGTTCCCTGCAGGCGGTCGATGGCCTTGCGCGCGGCGTCGCGCATCGCCAGGTTGAGCTCGGCATCGGCCTGCACCAGCGGTAGCGCGAGCAGCCGGCGGTCGAACAGCACGGCGTTCTCGCTGGCGGCGAAGCACACCGGGCAGCCGAAGAAGGCGACGAAGGGCTGCGGGTCTTCCGGCGCGGCGTGGCGGAAGCGCACTTCGCGCAGCGGCAGTTCGGTGCCGGCGATCCAGCGGCCGAGGCCGAGCCAGCTGGCGATCAGCGATTCGGCCAGCACGTCGCAATACGGCAGGCCGGCGCGGGTGGCTTCGGGCAGGACCACCCAGGCCAGCCTGGCGTTTTCGCCGTCGATGGCGAAGGCCGTCTCGCTGTAGCCGGAATCGAATACCAGCCGGCGATAGAGCGGCACCAGGCCGATCGCCTCGCCGAGGTTGCGGCAGGTCATCAGCGCATAGCCGAGCGCGTCGAAGGTGCCGGGGCGCACCTGGCGGCCGAATTCGAGGCCGAGGTCGCGGCGGCCGGTAAGCGCCAGCGCCGACTGGAACAGCGCGACCAGCGCGGCCAGCGGCACGCGGGCCTGCGCCGCATCCCAGTCCGCCGGGGCGACGCGCGCATGCTGCAGCAGCGCGGCGCGCGGCAGGCCGAAGCGCTCGACCACCTCGAACAGGCGCCGCACATAGGCGACGCCGACGTTGAGCGAGGCTTTGCCGGCAGTGGCTGCGGCGGGAATCGGTTTTGGCATGTTGTCGCGAAATGACAAATCAGCGGGTAATTTGCGACAAGGCACTTCAACGTTCAATCATTTATCCTGCCCGGACAATAAACGGCCCCGGAATCAGGGCGGCCGAACAACGAGGAGACAAGACATGGCGCCCATCGACCAGGTTCATCTGCATTTCAGCCCCGCCTCGCTGGGCCTGCTCAATGTCGTACTCGGCCTGGTGATGTTCGGCGTCGCGCTCGAACTCAAGGTCGATGACTTCCGCAATGCGCTGAAGACGCCGCGCGCCTTGGCGCTGGGCCTCGTCGGCCACCATCTGCTGTTCCCGGCGATGACCTATGTGCTGGTGACCATCATCGAGCCGACGCCGAGCATCGGGCTGGGCATGATCCTGGTGTCGTCCTGCCCGGCGGGCCATGTCTCGAATTTCCTGACGCACTACTCGCGCGGCAACACGGCGCTGTCGGTCTCGGTCAGTGCGACCTCGACCCTGCTGGCGCTGGTGATGACGCCGCTGAACTTCGCCTTCTGGGGCAACCTGCACCCGCTGACCCACGACCTGATGCGCGAGATCCGCGTCAGCCCGGCGGAAATGCTGGCGGTGATCTTCCTCCTGCTCGGCCTGCCGCTGGCGCTCGGGCTCTGGCTGGCAAAGGCGAAGCCGGCGTTCGCGCACAAGCTGCAGAAGCCGATGAAGATCTTCTCGCTGCTGGCGCTGGCCGGCTTCATCCTCGGCGCGCTGGGGGCCAACTTCAAGCACTTCATCGAGTACATCCACCTGGTGCTGGGCGTGGTGTTCGTGCATAACCTGCTGGCGCTGGTCACCGGCTACAGCCTGGCCAGGGTGATCGGCCTCAATGAATACGATCGCCGCGCGATCACCTTCGAAATGGGCATCCAGAATTCCGGCCTCGGCCTGATCCTGATTTTCGATTTCTTCGACGGGCTCGGCGGCATGGCCATCATCACCGCGTGGTGGGGCGTCTGGCACATCATCGCCGGCATGACGCTGGCCACCTTCTGGCGCCGGCGCGACCCGCACGGCCACACCGCAACCGAGGCCGCGACATGACCGAGCATCGCGTTCTGGTAACAGGCGGCGGCGGCTACCTGGGCGGCCAACTGGTCGCCGCGCTGGCCGCCCTGCCCGCCGAGCGGCGCCCCGCCGCCATCGTCAGCCACGACATCCGCGAGCCGGCCGAGCGTCTGCCGGGCGTCGACTACGCGGTGGCGGACATCCGCTCGGCCGACATCGCCGACATCATCGCCCGCCACGGCATCGACACCGTGGTGCATCTGGCCTCGATCGTTACACCGGGCAAGAAGAGCAACCGCGAATTCGAGTACGACGTCGACGTCAATGGCACGAAGAACCTGCTGGAGGCCTGCGTCCGCCACCATGTGAAGCGCATCATCGTTTCGTCGTCGGGCGCGGCCTACGGCTACCACGCGGACAATCCGGAATGGCTAACCGAGGATGCCCCCATCCGCGGCAACGAGGCCTTCGCCTATTCGCACCACAAGAGGCTGGTTGAGGAAATGCTGGCCGACTACCGGCGCACGCAGCCGCAACTGGAGCAGGTGATCTTCCGCATCGGCACCATCCTCGGCCCGACGGTGAAGAACCAGATCACCGACCTCTTCGAAAAGCCCCGCCTGATCGCGATTGCCGGTTCCGACAGCCCCTTCGTCTTCATCCATGATCAGGACGTGGTGGGCGCCATGTTGCACGGCATAGCCTCGCCGGTGACGGGGATTTTCAACGTCGCGGGCGACGGCAAGCTGACCATCCACGAAATCGCCGCGCGGCTGGGCAAGCGCTGCGTCGTGCTGCCGGCGAGCATTTTGCGGGCGGCGCTGTGGCTGCTGAAGAAACTCAATCTCACGCAATACGGCCCGGAGCAGCTCGACTTCCTGCGCTATCGACCGGTGCTGCTCAACAGCCGGCTCAAGCAGGAGTTCGGCT
>JBIJDI010000339.1:0-3461 GCA_044344235.1 Sulfuritalea sp.
GGCTGGCGACCGGTGAGTTCAGGCATCTGTGTCTTGCATTCCTCGCCGATCACCGTCTGAAAATCGCGCACCATCATCGGATAGGGATGCGGACCGGCGACCGTGCCGATAATGTAGAACGTATTGCCGATGTTGGTGACCCAGTCGCGCATCGCCTCGTTCAAAGCGTCTTTGAGCGTCTTCGAGCCGGACTCGACCGGCACCACCTTTGCCCCCAGCAGCTTCATGCGATAGACGTTGGCCGCCTGGCGCTTGACGTCCTCCGACCCCATGTACACCACGCATTCCATGCCGTAGCGAGCGGCTACCGTGGCCGTGGCGACGCCATGCTGACCGGCGCCGGTCTCCGCGATTACGCGCGGCTTGCCCATGCGCCGCGCCAGCAGCGCCTGGCCGATGCAGTTGTTGATCTTGTGGGCGCCGGTATGGTTGAGATCTTCGCGTTTCAGGTAAATCTGGGCGCCGCCCAGCAGGCCCGACCAGCGCTTGGCGTGATAGATCGGGCTGGGCCGGCCAACATAGTGCTTAAGGTCGTATTCGTACTCGGCGCGGAACTCAGGGTCGGCCTGGGCGACCGCATAGGCCTCGCGCAATTCGGCCAGGGCCGGCATCAGGGTCTCGGCGACAAAGACACCGCCGTAAGGGCCGAAATGGCCACCCGCATCGGGCAAGTTATAAGGAAGGTCCTGCATCTGCTTCTCGCACTCCGGCAATGAATTCGGTGATTTTCTGTACATCCTTGATGCCGCGGGCCGCCTCGACGCCACTGCTGACATCCACCGCCCAAGGCCTCACGGTGCGCACCGCCTCCGCAATGTTGCCTGGATGCAGCCCTCCGGACAGGATCACGGGCAGCGGCAAAGCCCGCGGGATCAGTGACCAGTCGAACGTCTTGCCGCCGCCGCCATAGCCTTCAACGTGGGCATCCAGCAACAAGCCCGAAGCCCCGGGAGCCTTGGCAAATGCAGATGCGTATTCTAGCAAATCGAGGCCCGGCCTCACCCTGGCCGCCTTGATCCAGGACTTGCCGAACTGGGCGCAATACGCCGCGTCTTCATCGCCGTGAAACTGCAGCAGGTCGAGCGGCGCCAGCGCCAGCGCCTCGCGCACGTCCTGCGGCGACGCATTGACGAAAAGGCCGACCCGCGTGACGAAGGCAGGGACCTGCGCGAGCAATTGTGCTGCCCGTTCGGGGCTTACGTGACGCGGGCTCGAGGCATAGAAAACAAAGCCGAGCGCATCGGCGCCGGCCGCTGCAGCGGCGGCAAGGTCTTGCTCGCGGGTGATGCCGCAGATCTTGATTCGGGTACGGGTCATGATTTCAGGGCAGATCAGGGAAGCAAGATCGCCGTGTCGCCAGCGCCGACTCCCAACTGCCAGACCGGATCATAATCGACCCCGGCAAAATACAGGCCGCAGGCTTCAAAAGTCGGGGCAGCGCGGGCACGATCCCGGCCCGCCAGAATCTCGCCCAGCCAAGCCGGCGGATGTGCGCCCTTGCCGACATACACCAGCGCGCCAACGATGTTGCGCACCATGTGATGCAGAAACGCGCTGGCCTCGAAGTCGAAGACCAGCAGATCGCCTTGGCGTGCCACATCGGCACGGCGCAGAGTCTTGACCGGCGATTTGGCCTGGCACTCGGCCGCCCGAAAAGCCGAGAAATCATGTTCGCCCAACAGCAGACTGGCGGCTGCCAGCATCGCTTCGGCGTCGAGCGGGCGATGAAACCAGCCGACGCGCCTCGCCATTAGCCCGGGCCGTTCTGCGCGATTGAGCAAGAGATACCGATAGCGCCTGCCCCGCGCAGAAAAGCGGGCGTGAAAGTCATCCGACACCGGTTTGGCCCAGCGCACCGCAACACTGGGAGGCAGATGGGTGTTGACGCCGCGCACCCATGCCGTATCCGGACGAACGGAGTCAGTATCGAAATGCACCACCTGCCCTATGGCGTGTACCCCGGCGTCGGTTCGACCGGCACAAACCGCCCGCGTGGGTGCGTCGGCAACCATCGACAGTGCCGATTCCAAGGCATCCTGGACCGCGCCGCCGCCCGCCTGCGACTGCCAGCCGCAAAAATCAGACCCCTCATATTCGACGCCGAGCGCGATCCTCATGCCAGCCATGCGCCAAGAACCAGAACGCCTGTCACGGCACCGAGAATGGAATCCGCGATACCGAAACCGAATGCCGGAAGAGTCAGTCCGGTTTCCATACGCACCGGTTCGCGGCTCGCCCCGAACCTTGAACATTCCACCTCATTCAGCGTCAGGGCCAAGCGCACGGCGATCCGATCGCGCGAAACATTCAGCCACGCAAGTGGTGACAGCAAGGAGCGAATTCCGGCAACCAGTTCGGCGGCCGGCAATGCTCTCAGCAACAGCGCTACGATGGAGAGTGCGATGAGAAGCCGTGCAAGGTTGTCCATCGCGAGCTGTAGTCCTTCCTGACTCGACCCGGGGAGCATCGATAGAGGGGTTCCCGGCGTAAACCAGCCGAACATCACCAGCATGGTGAGCAGCAACCAGCGGCTGCGGCGCAACAATAAACGCAAATGGGATGTCGCCGCGATCAGGGCCGTTGTCGCCAGCCCCAGGGTGCCAATGAGCAAACTTATTCCGTCGCGGGATGAGGCCGCAGACAGTGCGGCCAAGCCAAGCAAAATCAGGCTTGCGGGGTGCGGGCGTTTCACGGCAACAACGTCTCCCGACGCTGGGCGTCGGGAGAGCAGGTTTGATCAGCCGAGGCTGTCAAGCTTGGCGCGCGCCGCCTTCTGCTGGCCCGAACCGCCTTCGGCCAGCGCCTCCTGATACAGTTCTCTGGCGCCGTCGCGATCACCCATTTCCTCATAGGCCATCGCCAGTTCCATCTTGGTCGCCACTTCCGGATTGTCAGGCTTCTCACCGCCGGAAGCGTCAGCACCGGCACTTGCGGCGCCTGCCGGCGCATCCAGTTCCAGGCTGATTCCACCGAGATCCAGCACGGGCGCAGTCGGCGCCAGCGTGGCTGCCAGTTCAGGAAGTTCCAGAGACACTTCGGGCGAGGGTTCGGGGACCGCCGGAACGGGAGTGCCCAAGTCGAACTCGAAATCGATACCGCCGGAATCGGCCGCCGCAACGGCTTGCACTGCCGGCGCCGCCGGTGCCTCAGGCGCTGCGGCAGGCGTCTCCGCCGCAAGCGGGAAATCGATTGCCGGAGGTGCCGACTCCATTGTTGGCATATCGAAACTGATATCAAGTCCTGCCGCTTCGCTCTTGACCTCCTCCTTGGCAGCGGATGCAGAGGTTTGCTCGGCCTCCGGTGCACCCAGATCGAGATCGAAATCGATCGCCGATACATCAGAATCGGCCGCCGGCGCCGTCTCGGCGGAGCCTGCCGCCTCGGCGGTACCAATATCCAGATCAAAATCCAGGGCTACCGCCTCGGTCGCTGCGGGAGCCGCGGCCGCTGCCTGCGTGGCC
>JBIJDI010000043.1:0-12081 GCA_044344235.1 Sulfuritalea sp.
AGCCAACGGAAGCCGATGCCGCGACAAGGCAGGCTCTCTCCCTGCTCGAGATGCTGGCGCCCCCGTTCAAATTCGGCGAACGCGAGTTCTTCCTCACCGGCAGCGTCGGTATCGCGGTTTTTCCCAAAGACGGCGAAAGCGGCGGGGCGCTGCTGAGGAACGCGGCCGCGGCAATGTTCCGCGCCAAGGCCAAAGGCGGCAACCGCTTCAACTACTACGCACCGGAAATGAATGCGCGCTCACTGGAACGCATGGACACAGAAAACGGGCTGCGCCGTGCCCTCGATCTGGGTGAGCTGGTGGTCTATTACCAGCCGCAGTTGAGCTTGCGTACGGGCGAAATCATCGGCGCCGAAGCGCTGGTGCGCTGGCAGCATCCCGAGCGGGGTCTGGTCATGCCGGGCGAGTTCATCGCGTTGGCCGAGAATTGCGGCCTTATCCTGCCGCTCGGGGAATGGGTGTTGCGCACCGCGTGCGCGCAGAACAAGGCGTGGCAGGATGCCGGGCTGACGCCGGTGACCGTGGCGGTGAACATGTCGGCGCACCAGTTTGCGGCGCAAGACGTAGTCAAGATGGCCGCCGCCATCCTGGCAGAGACGGGGCTGGGCGCCCACTACCTGGAACTGGAACTCACCGAGAGTGCGGTGATGGCCGACGCCGAATCCTTCATCAAGACCACGGAGCAGCTCAAGGGGCTGTCGATCACACTGTCGATCGACGATTTCGGCACCGGCTTTTCGTCGCTTTCCTACCTCAAGCGCTTCGCCATCGACCGCCTCAAGGTAGACCAGTCCTTCGTGCGCGACATCATCAGCGATCCCAACAGTGCCGCCATCGCGCTTGCGATCATTTCCCTGGCACACAGCCTGAAACTTTCGGCCATCGCGGAGGGCGTCGAAACCGAGGCGCAGCTCAATTTTCTGCGGCGGCGCAACTGCGATGAAATGCAGGGCTACTATTTCAGCAGGCCGGTAAAGGCAGCCGAGTTCGAGAAGATGCTGCGCGACCGCCGCAAACTGGAGTTCGCCGCCACCGAACCGGCGTCGAACCGCACCCTGTTGCTGGTGGACGACGAGCCGGGGATTCTTTCCTCCCTCAAGCGCCTGTTCCGGCGCGAGGGTTACGTGATTCTTGCCGCCGACAGTGGCATGGCGGGACTGGAACTGCTGGCGAACAACGTAGTCGATGTCGTCATCTCCGACGCGCGCATGCCCGAAATGGATGGCGGCGAGTTTCTGGGCAAGGTACGGGAAATGTATCCGGACGTTGTGCGCATGATGCTCTCCGGCTATACCGATCTCAAGGCAGTCACCACCGCAGTCAATCGTGGCGAACTGTTCGCCTTCCTGACCAAACCGTGGGATGACACCGAACTGATGGAAACAATTCGCGATGCTTTCCGCCACTCCGAACAAAGGCAGGACAGGCGGCGGGCGCAGCGCGACGGACACTGAAGCACGATTTTCTATAAATACCTAATACGGTATACTTGTCCATGAGTTCCTTATCCCGCCAAGAACGGCCTCTGCACTGGATTGGTTCTGCCAAGCGCGATCTGCTGGATTTTCCCGGCGATGTGGTCGGTGATTTCGGCTATGGCTTGGGCGTTGTGCTTTGGGCGGCCAACCACCGGCAGCGAAGCCGTGGAAGGGCGAGGGGCCGGGAGTATTCGAGTTGGTCGAGGATCATCGGGGCGATACCTACCGGGTGGCCTATACGGTGCGGTTTGCGAAGGCGGTGTATGTGCTGCATTGTTTCCAGAAGAAGTCGCCTTCCGGTATCCGTACCGCCAAGACCGACGTCGACCTGATTCATGAACGATTGAAGTTGGCTCGCAATGACTACGAGGTGCGCTATGGCAAAGAAGACTGAACTGGTGAACGTGGGCACAGGCGACGTGTTCAAGGACCTCGGCTTTGCCGATGCCGATGAACGCAAGTTGCGCACGCAACTGGCGATGCGCCTTAACGATCTGATCAAGGAACGCAAACTCACCCAGACGGTGGTCGCCGAGATTTTCGGCATCCCCCAGCCGCATATTTCCGAACTGCGGAATTACAAGCTCAGCCGCTTTTCATCCGAGCGCCTGCTGCACTTCATCACACAACTCGACCGGGACGTGGAGATCGTAATTCGCCCGAAGGCGGCGAATCATGCGGCAGGCTGGGTGTCGGTGCTGGTGGTGGCCTGAGTTCTGCCCAAGAGCACAACCGTTATTGCGCCGTCCCGCCAGCGCCGACTTTTGCAGGGATAATATTCCGCGCGATGTTCCCGCCAGTCCCATCACATCCGCACGAAGGGATTTACATGGACACCAGAAAACCCGCTGTAAGAACCGGCGCCAAGCCACCGGCAGCGCGCAAGCCGCTTGCCGAAAACCACGAAACCGGTGTCTGGCGGCGGGCGCAGCGCGACGGACACTGAAGCGACGGGGAATGCCTGGCTGATTCCGCAGGCGATGGTGGCCATCACAGACCCGAAAGCGAAAGAAACATAATGAATCCGTCCGACCAAAAGAGATCTGCCGAGTTGCACCTGCGGGCGGCCGCCGAGAAGCAGATCGACAATGCGCCGCTGACCGGCGGAGACCCCGCGCACACGAACGAAAAACTGTTGCACGAACTGCAAGTGCATCAAGTCGAGCTGGAAATGCAGAACGAGGCCTTGCGCCAGAAGCAGACCGAGCTGGAAGCCGCGCGCGACCGCTATGTCGATCTCTACGACTTCGCCCCGGTCGGCTATCTCACGCTCAACTCGGACGGCATGATCGAAGAGCTCAACCTCACCGCCGCCACGCTGCTGGATATGGAGCGCAAGGATCTGCTGCACCGCCGCTTCACTGCATTGGTGGTTGCCGAAGACCAGAGTCGCTGGATGCAACTGATACTGAGCGTGATGAAATCCGGCGGCAAAAGCAGCGTGGAAGTGGGCCTGCAACGCCGCGATGGCACGGTGTTTCAGGCACAGCTGGATTGCGAAGCAACACGAGTCGGCGCTGGTGACACGGCGATTCGCATCGCCCTGACCGACATCAGCCTCAGAAAACGCACCGAGGCCGCGCTGAGGCAACAAGTCGATGAACTGGAACGCTTCAACCGCGCTGCCATCGACCGCGAACTCGCCATGATCGAACTCAAGCGGCAAGTCAATGCACTGTCGAGCGAACTCGGGCGGGCGCCGCCGTTTGCGCTGGACTTTGCCGATGCGCCACCCACACAGGGGCTGACATGATCCATCTGGATATGCGCACCGTAGTTTTCCTTGCGGCGATCAGTTACCTGGTCTGCACGGTGTTTGTCATCCAGTTGTGGCGACAGAGCCGCGGCCGTTTCGACGGCATCAATCTCCTGGCGATCAACTCCGTTCTTCAAACCGTGGCGCTGACCCTGATCGTGTCGCGTGGCGCCATCCCGGACTGGGTGTCCATCTTCCTCGCCAACGTCCTCACGATGACGGGCGCTGTGCTGAGCTACGTGGGGCTGGAACGATTTCTGCGCAAGCCCGGACCGCAACTGCACAACGGCCTGCTGCTCGTGGTCGCCTGCTTCGCCCTGGGAATATTTTCCCTGATTCATCCCGATCTGCCCAAACGCACGCTGGTCGTCTCCGTGTTTTTCCTGATCGTTTGCGCACAATGCGTGTGGCTCCTGTGGCGTCGGGTCGAGCCCGCACTGCGCCTCTTGGCATTCGGCACCGGCATGGTATTCGCCGGCTATTGCCTGCTCAGCCTCGTCCGCATCGCCGGGTATTTTTCAGGTGCGACCGCCCCGGGCGACTATTTCCAGTCAACCGCCTTCAATGCACTGGTAATCATTTCCTACCAGACCCTGCTCATTTTGCTGACCTATAGCCTGGTGCTGATGGTGAACCGGCGCTTGGTGATAGATATCGCGGCCCAGCAAGACAAGTTCGCCAGAGCCTTCCAGTTGGCGCCCTACGCCATCACTATGACGCGGCTGTCCGACGGCGTCATCGTCGACGTGAATGATCAGTTCATGGCGCTTTCCGGCTACGACCGCGCTGAAGTCGTCGGAAAATCACCCAACGATCTGCAGTTGTGGGAACACGACGAGGATCGCGTTGCCGTCACGGAGGCGCTAGCAAGGGAGGGCGTGGTCGCGGCACGAGAGATAAATTTCCGGACCAAATCCGGGGCGCCGGTGACCGGGCTTTTTTCGGCGAACACCCTTCCCGCAGAAGGCGGAGGTCACGTCCTGTCCTGCATCCTCGACATCACCGGGAGCAAGCAGACGGCAACGGCGTTGCTGGAGAGCGAGGCCCGGCGCGAAGCCGCGATGACCGCCGCCCTCGAAACCCAGCACCAGGGTCGGCTTGCGGCACTGAACCTGATGGACGACGCGATTGCCGCCCGTGCCAGCGCCGAGACGGCGACTGCGGCGCTGGCACGCCTCAGCCGGCTCTACGCCACGCTCAGCCAGAGCAACGTAGCCATCGTTCGCTGCGACAGCGAGGACGCCTTGTTCCCGCAAATCTGTCGCGATGCGGTCAACTTCGGCGGCATGAAAATGGCGTGGATCGGCCTGGTGGAAGCGACCGTGGATAAGGTCATCCCGGTGGCCTCCTTTGGCGATGCAAGCGACTATCTGGCAAACGTTCTCATCTCGATGGATGCCGAAAATCCGCGCGGCCAGGGCCCGACCGCCACCGCAATACGGGAAGACCACCCTGTCTGGTGCCAGGATTTTCTCCACGACCCGCACACCGCGCCCTGGCGTGAACGCGGCGCACGCGCCGGCTGGATGGCCTCGGCATCTTTGCCACTGCACCGCGGGGGCGCCCCCGTCGGCGCCTTGACCCTGTACGCGGGCGACACGAACTTTTTTGACGACGCGATTCAGAAGCTGCTGATTGAAATGGCCGCCGACATCAGCTTCGCCATGGACAGCTATGCCGCGGTGGCCGAGCGCAAGCGCGCTGCGGTGAAAATGGGCGAGCAACTGGACGAACTGCGTCGATGGCAGCAGGTCACGCTCGGCCGCGAGGGCCGCATCCTGGCCATGAAACAGGAGGTCAACAGCCTGCTGGTCGAACTGGGCCAGCCGCCGCGTTATACGAGCACGGTGGATGCGGAGGCAGAAAAGCGAGCGCTACCATGATTCCATTTTTCGATCTGGCCTGGGGAAAGACGCGGCTGTCCGAGCATAGGCGGACAGAGGAGGCACTGCGGGAGCGGGTCAAGGAACTGCAATGCCTGTACGCGTTCTCCACGCTTTTCGCCGAGGCCGATACGTCGATGCAAGAGATACTGGAGGCGGCGGTTCGCCTGATTCCCCCCGGCTGGTGCTATCCCGAAATTACCTGCGCCAGGATTGTCTCCGGGGGGCAGACGTACATGACGAAGAACTTCAGGGAAACACCGTGGTATCTGCATGCAGATGCCGGCAGCGCGGCAGGCAGCGTCAGCAGCATCGACGTGTTTTATCTGGAGGATCGCCCCAAGCTTGACGAGGGCCCGTTCATGAAGGAAGAAAGGCTCCTGATCGACGAATTGGCACGGATCCTGAGCAGCGCAGTTGAGCGCAGGAGCGCGGAGGATGCGCTGCAGGAAAACGAAAATTTGTTCGCCCTGATTCTGCACCAGACGCCGGTCTACCTCTTCATCAAGGAGGTGACCTCCACCGAATCCCGCGTGCTGCGCGCCAGCGACAATTTTCAACAGATGGTAGGCATTTCAGGCGGCGACATGGCGGGCAAGACCATGGCGGAATTGTTTCCGCTCGAATTGGCGGCGAAGATCAGCGCTGATGACTGGGCTGTGGTGAGCAAGGGTGAGGCGGTCACGCTGGAGGAAGAGTTGAATGGTCGAAACTACACGACGATCAAGTTTCCGATTGCCGTGGCAGGTAGAAGCCTGTTGGCGGGTTACACCCTCGACGTCACCGAGCGCAAGCGGGCTGAGGAGACACTGCGGCAACAGAGCGCCGAACTGAATGTCTTCGACACTGCCGGGGTCGATCGCGAGCTGGTGATGATCGGTCTCAAACAGGAGGTAAATGCGTTGTCGCGGCAACTCGGACAGGCCGCTCCCTATGACGTGAGCTTCGCCGATGCGCCGCCGAAAGGTCAGCCTTGAAATCGGTGACCACCCTGCGCGACAGCGCCCCATCGATGGCGCCGGCCGTCCTGATGTCGGCGACGGGCGCCGCTGCGGTGCTTGTGGGAATCGTGGTCCTGGCCGGCTGGGCGTTGGATATTCCCGTGCTGAAGAGCATTCTGCCGACCTGGGTTTCGATGAAGCCGAATACGGCGCTCGCCTTCATTCTGATCGGCTTCGCGCTGCCGCTTTCCCAACTGCCGGCGGCATGGCTCGGCCCGCGACTCCCGATCCACCTTGACCGCCTCGCCAGAGGCTGCCGCTGGCTGGTCGGCCTGATCGGCCTGCTGACACTGGCTGAATATCTTTTCGATTGGAACCCCGGCTTCGACCAGTGGGTGTTCCCCGAGCCCGCCGGCACCGTGGGCACGTCGAACCCGGGCCGGATGGCCCCGGAGACCGCGTTGTGCTTCCTGCTGCTGGCGACCGGTGCGTCTATCCCCCGTTTCCGGCACAAGACTGCGGCGACGCTGTTGGCTCCGATGGCCTTGGGCACGCTGGTAACGATCCTGGCGCTGGCGGCTCTTGTGACTTACCTGACGCCCGCCCTCGGGGCTTTCGGCTGGTGGGGCAAGACCGTCATGGCGGTGCACACCGCGATCCTGTTTGCCGCTCTGGGTGCTGCAGTTGCTGCGGCCGCATGGTGGAAATTGCCCTCCACCTGGGGCCTGAGCGGACGCACTGTGCTCGCCTATGGACTCGGACTGGGGTTGCTGGTGATGGTGCCCCTCACCGCCACGCGGACCCAGAATCTGCTGACTCACCTTAACGCCGGCGCGGTGCAGGTCGAAACGGTGCTGTATAGAGTCGCGGACCTTGACAGCCACGTGATGGATGCCCAAAGCCAAACTCGTGGCTATGTCCTCACCGGCGACGAACAGATGCGGACAGGACAGCATTCTGCCGAGATCGCCGCACAGAAAGCCTTGCAGGCGCTGCGCCAGATCAAGGTCGCCGATCCGATGCAGCAGGCCCAATTGGCCCAATTGGCACGGGTCGAGGCGCTGGCGACGGAATCGCTGCAGTGGTTTGGCCGGGTTGTGGCGGCGCGACACGCAAGGCCCGGCGTTGACCGCGATCTGATTCGCCAGGGAACGCAGCTGACCGGCGCTTTCCGTAAAGAAATCGACGAACTGCAGCATGATCTGGTGAAGATTCTCGGCGAGTCCCGTTCGGCCTATCAGGATGCGTCGAATTTCGCTTACGTGGTGATCTCGTCTGGCATGGGTTTCAGCCTGATCATTCTTTCGCTGGCGCTGCTGGCATCGAAGCGGGCCGCCGTCGCACGCACCAGCGCTGAACACCGGGTACGCGACGAGCAAGCGCGGTTCCGGGAGGTGACCGGGTCAGCCCCGGATGCCATCATCGTCAGCAACCACGCGGGGACCATCGTAAGCTGGAATCGCAGCGCCGAGCGCATGTTCGGCTACACAGAGGCCGAAGTCAGTCTGCGCCCATTGACGTTGCTGATGCCGCAAAGGTACCGCGACCGGCATGCGGCGGGCATGACCCGGATGGCAGCGGGCGAGGAATCGAAGCTTGCCGGCAAAACGATTGAATACACGGGGCTGCGTCGGGACGGCAGCGAATTTCCACTGGAACTCTCGCTGGCGACATGGGAGTCCGACGGGCACGTCTTCTTCAGCGCATTCATACGCGACATCACCGAGCGCAAAAATACCGAAGCCGCGGAACGCGAGCGCGTGGCCCAACAGGTCAGGGATCATGCCGCCGCCTTCGAGGTCCAGCGCAAGGCCCGGATGGCGGCGCAGAACCTGATGGCGGACGCCATCACCGCGCGCAAAGCGGCCGAGGCGGCGACCGCGGCGCTGCGCGAGAGCGAGCTGAAATTCCGCGCCTTGTTCGAAACCACGTCCGAGGCCCACCTGTTGTTTGCCGACGGTGGTTGGGTTGACTGCAATGCTGCCGCCGCGACGGTGTTTGGCTGCACCCGGGAGCAGATCATCGGCGCGCATCCCGCCAGATTTTCGCCGCCATTGCAGCCCGATGGGCAGTCTTCCGCGGAAGCGGTGATCAGGAGGATCACTCTCGCTTTCACGGCAGGACCACAGATGTTCGAATGGGAACACTGCCGGATGGATGGAACCCCTTTTCCCGCCGAGGTCTCCCTGAGTCGGGTGGATTTGGGAGGCAAGCCGCACATTCAGGCGATCGTTCGCGATGTGAGCGAGCGCAAGGAAATGCAGACGGCGGTCGAGCAATCTCGTCGCGTCATGCTGAGCCTGCTCGAAGACCAGTCGAAAGACCAGGCGGCGCTGCGTGACAGCGATGCCTTCGGCCGCGCCATTCTCGATTCGGTGGTCGCTGAAATCGCTGTGCTCGACCGCAGCGGAGTGATTACGGCAGTGAACCGGCCCTGGCGCGCGTTTGCGCTGGACAACAGCATCGTGCCGGACCAACCGGTGCCGCATACCGGAGTCGGCGAAAATTACCTGGCGTTGTGTCGCACCAGTGCCGGCCCTGCATCGGATGAGGCGGCGAGCGCCCGCGAGGGCATCCAGGCGGTGCTCGACGGCCGCCTGCCGCGGTTTAACCTGGAGTACCCGTGCCACTCGCCGCAGCAGCAGCGCTGGTTCAGCATGAGCGTGGCGCCGCTGGAAGCCGAAGGCGGGGGTGCAGTGGTGACCCATACCGACATCACCGAGCGTATTCAGGCGGAAGCTTCGCGAAGCAAACTGGCGCTGGCTGTCGAGCAAAGCCCGGAAAGCATCATCATCACCAATATCGAGGCCGAGATCGAGTACGTGAACCAGGCCTTCGTACAGGCCACCGGCTACCGGGAGGAGGAAGTGATCGGCAAGAACCCGCGCATCCTTCAGTCGGGCCGGACGCCGCCGGAAGCCTACGCCAGCATGTGGGCGACGCTGAGCCAGGGCCTGCCGTGGAAGGGCGAACTCCACAATCGCAAAAAGGACGGCCGCGACTACGTCGAATTTTCCATCATCACGCCGTTGCGCCAGGCCGATGGATCGATCAGCCACTATGTCGCGGTGCAGGAAGACGTTACCGAAAAAATCCGTGTCGGTAACGAACTCGACAGGCATCGGCATCATCTGCAGGAACTGGTGACCGAGCGCACCACGGAACTGGTCGCCGCGCGGCGCCAGGCCGACGCCGCGAATATCGCCAAGAGCAACTTTCTGGCCAACATGAGCCATGAAATCCGCACCCCGATGAACGCCATCATTGGCCTCACCCACCTGTTGCGGCGCGCCGGGGCGACGCCGCAACAGGTCGATAGGCTGGACAAGATCGACGGCGCCGGCCGGCACTTGCTGGCAATCATCAGCGACATTCTCGACTTGTCGAAGATCGAGGCCGGCAAAATGCAACTGGAAAGCGTCGATTTCCACCTGTCTGCGATTCTCGACAATGTCACCTCGATTATCGGCCCGGCGGCGCAAGCCAAGGGATTGCGGATCGAAACCGACGGCGGCACCGTGCCGTTGTGGCTGCGCGGCGATGTCACGCGCTTGCGCCAGGCGCTGCTCAACTTTGCCAGTAATGCCGTCAAATTTACCGAGACCGGTTTCATCGCCCTGCGCGCCAAACTGCTGGAAGACGATGGCGTCGAATTGCGGGTGTGCTTCGAAGTGCAGGATAGCGGCATCGGGATCGCGCCCGACCAGATGGGCCGGTTGTTCAAGGCCTTCGAGCAGGCGGATACCTCGACCACGCGCAAGTACGGCGGCACC
The DNA here is from genome assembly GCA_044344235.1 of Sulfuritalea sp. Classification (GTDB taxonomy): domain Bacteria; phylum Pseudomonadota; class Gammaproteobacteria; order Burkholderiales; family Rhodocyclaceae; genus Sulfuritalea. The sequence continues at coordinate 9,832 of JBIJDI010000043.1, forward strand.
GGGCTCGGTCTGGTCATCACCCGGCGCATGGCTGAACTGATGGGCGGGGAAGTCGGCGCTGACAGCACGCCGGGGACCGGCAGCACCTTCTGGTTTACCGTCCGGCTGCAGCACGGCCATGGCGTCATGCCAAGTTTTCCTGTCACGGATGCGCAGAACGCCGAGACGCACTTGCGCCACCACCACGCCGGCGCGCGGGTGCTGCTGGCCGAGGACAACCAGATCAACCGCGAAGTGGCGCTGGAACTGCTGCACGGCGCGGGCCTCGCGGCGGACACCGCGGCCGATGGGCGCGAAGCCCTGGCAAAGGTTCAGGCGCACGACTACGACCTGATCCTGATGGACATGCAGATGCCCGAGATGGACGGCCTCGAAGCCACCCGCGCCATCCGCGCCCTGCCGGGCTGGGAGAGCAAGCCGATCCTGGCAATGTCGGCCAATGCCTTCAGCGAGGACCGGCAAGCTTGCACAGATGCGGGCATGAATGACTTCATCGCCAAGCCGGTCGAGCCCGATCAGCTCTATGCAACCCTGGCGCAGTGGCTGCCACCGCGCAGCCGCGGGGAAGAGGTGCAGACGGTCATCGCATCGCCGGTGGTCGATGATGGCGGCCTTCACGGCTTGCCGGCGGTTGACGGCCTTGACCTGATGCGCGGATTGTCGGTCGTTCAAAACAGGGCGAACTACCTCAGGTTGCTGGCGCTGTTTGTGGATAACCACGGCGACGATCCTCAAGGTTTGCAGCAGATGCTTGACGCAGGTGATCTGTCCGGTATTCAGAAGCTGGCGCATACCCTCAAGGGTTCGGCAGGCAACCTGGGTGCGATGCGCGTCAGTGAGGCCGCCGATACGCTGCAGTCGGCGGTCCGCCAAACCGCAACACGGGTGGAAATCGAGCGTTGCACGAAGTGCCTGATCGACGAGTTGCTGCCGCTTCTCGCCGGTATCCGCGATGCGCTGGCGGACAGTCCAGCGCCGGCGGCAATTGATCTGAACCGCCTCGACGAGGTGCTGACAAAGCTCAAACAACTGCTGGAAAAGGGAAATATCGCGGCCAGCGATCTGGCCTGCGCCGAAGAACAACTATTGCGCGCCGCGCTGGGCAAGGAAGGCGATGAGATCGTGCGGCGCATTGCACATTTTGAATACGAAGGAGCGCTCGTCATGTTGCGACAGCGAACCGGCGAAGCTGGTGTCAGCTAAGGCCAATGGAATTTCGCACACGGTTGCCCCGTCGTCGGATGCGCCGCTGATCGAATAGAATCGATACAAACCTGCCGGGAGAAATGCCATGACCGCCACTGTAGCCTCCGCCGATACCCCCCCGCCGCTGCGCTCCGTGCTCGTTATCGACGACGAGCAGGGTATCGTCAATGCCATCCGCCGCGAACTTTCGACGCCGCCATTGGGGCGCTATCGCTATGCCGTGGAAGGCTTTACCGATCCGGTGGCTGCCTTGGAACGCGCGAAGGAAAAGGAGTTCGAGGTGGTCATCACCGACTTCCGCATGCCGCAGATGGACGGCCTGGAGTTCCTCAAGCAATTGCACGTCATTCAGCCCGACTGCATGCGCCTGGTGCTGTCGGGACAGACCGACATGGCGGCGCTGGTGGAGATGATCAACCAGACCCATATCTACCGCTTCATCCCCAAGCCCTGGAGCGGGTACTTTCTCAAGAGTTCGGTCATGCAGGCGATCGATTTCCGCAGCACCGAGATCACCAACCGGCGCATGGCCAAGGTGCTGCGCGACAAAGGCATCGATCTGCCGCGCGACGCCATCAACACGGTGGATCAGATCCTGGTGGTCGATGACGACATCAACGTGGCCCATGCCATTGCGCGCGATTTGACCCACCACAGCCGGCTCGACGATGTTTTCTCGGCGATGCGCTCGGAAATGAAGCAACACGGCGCGCCGGAGCTCGACGCCGAGCGGATCAGCGTACAGGTCACCGAGTCGCCGGCGCATGCCCTCAAAATGGCCGACGAGATGACCTTCTCCTGTGTCATTGCCGACTACCAGATGCCCGGCATGGACGGCGGAAAGCTGCTCGAGCAGTTCGCCGAAAAGCAGCCGGATTCGATGCGCATACTGGTGTCGGGCGTGGCCAGCCTGGATCAGATCGTGTTTGCGCTCGACATGGCGCACATCCACAATTTCATCGCCAAGCCCTGGGTGGATTACGAACTTCGCGCCGCCGTGGCGCAGGCGCTGACGCGCCGCCGGCTGGGCCTCGAAAATGCCGT